>CAYQJD010000021.1:0-16198 GCA_964417835.1 uncultured Muribaculaceae bacterium | reverse complement strand
AAGAAAGCAATAATTATATAAGTTATGCTTTTAATAATAATGGTTTAAATGGATATTTGAATGTGACAGAGAATAATAATAAATACTTAGTTGAAATTATGTATAATTATGCTAAAATAGAAGTGAAGGTATATAAAAGCTCTATTAATGAAGCTATTAATAATTCAATTATTATATTATCTACTATAAAATATAATAATGATATAATTAAGAATTTAGTAGGGGATAATATTATTAATAATAATGAAGAAAAATTAAATATATTTGACGATTATTCTAAAAATGATGATTTTTTAGATATTATTGAAGAATATGACTACTATGAAGAAGAAAATGATATACCAGATTATGATGTTATCAATTAGAGAGGAAAATTTTTATGGGTTTTATAAATAAAATAAAGGGAATTTTGTTTGATGAGGAAGAAATTGAAATACCTGAAATAAAAAGTGAACCTAAAGTAGATGAAGTAAAAAAAGAAGGTAAAGAAGATGATTCTATTAAAGAAATAAAAGTTCCTAAAGATGATTTTAGTGATAAAACAAATTATAAATCAGAAACAACTTTTACATTTCCAGTAGATTTTAATGATGATGAGGATATAGAAGATACGATACCTATAAGAACTCACGTTGAAGAAAAAAAAGTTATTGAGAAAAAGAAAGATGTTAGAGATTATACTGATTTTTTAAATAAGAAGGAAGAGAAAAAACGTTTTAAACCTACGCCTATAATATCACCAGTATATGGAGTTCTTGATCAAAATTATAAAAAAGAAGATGTTATAGTAAAAAAAGATGTTTTAAGAAAACCAAGTGAGTTAACTTTAGAAGAGGTAAGAAAACGAGCTTTTGGATCTTTA
Organism: uncultured Muribaculaceae bacterium; assembly: GCA_964417835.1. GTDB lineage: Bacteria > Bacillota_I > Bacilli_A > RF39 > UBA660 > UMGS1124. The sequence continues at coordinate 15,336 of CAYQJD010000021.1, read as the reverse complement.
GAAGATGACTTAGAACAAAATTTATTAGGTAATACTAAAGAAATTATTGTAGAAAAAGAAGTTAAAAATCAAAATGTTGTTGTAGAAGCTCCAATCGATAAGCTAAAAACTATTGGTGAATTAATAGAAGAAGATAGTGTCAAACCTGATATAGAAGAAATTGGTAGTATAATTGTAGATGAAGATGAAAATAATAATAATACAATCGATATTGCAGAAGAACCTAAAAATTCTATTGAAGATTTATTGAATAATAATAATAAAGAAGATAATATAATCGATGAAGAAATTGATGATGAAGAAGCAGATTTATTTAGTTTAATTGATTCTATGTATGAAGAAAAGGGAGAATAAATATGACTTTTATAGAAATGTTGCCAGTAGCTATATATATATTATTAATAATTCTTTTAATAATATTGATAATTTTGGGAATTAAAGTAATATTGATTGTAGATAAAACAAATAAGTTAGTGGATGATATTCAAGGTAAAGTAAGTTCATTTGATTCTATATTTAAATTAGTAAATATTACTAGTGAAAAATTTAGTAGTATAATAGTTGGAGTTGTGGAATGTATAATGAATTTTGTGAATAAAATTATTAATAGAAGAAAGGATGATAAATCAAATGAGTAAAAATGTTGGAAAGATAATGGCAGGTGTAGGAATAGGTGTAGGTTTAGGAATGCTTTTTGCCCCAGAAAAAGGTAGAGAAACTAGAAAAAAATTAAAAGGTAAACTTACAGATATGTATAATAGTTTAAAAAATGTAGATGCTGAAGATATAAAAAATACAATTCAAAAACAAATTGATGATATTAAAAAAGATTTAGAAGACTTAGATAAAGAAAAAGTTTTAAAAATCGCAAAAGATAAAGGAAAGCAAATTGTAAAAAAGAGTGAAGAATTATACAAATATGCTGTTAAAAAAGGGACTCCTGTTTTAGAAAAAGCAGCAGATGAAATAAGATTAACTGCAATAGATGTATTAAACTCTATTACAGAAAAATTAGAGAAATAACTCTCTTTTTATTTTGTAAAAAATATGTAAATTTTATTTGATGTTTATATTTAATTAAATAAAAATATTGTATAGTTTTATTATAGGAGGGTGGCTAATGATATATCCATCAATAGATAAATTATTAAATATAATTGATTCAAAGTACAAGTTAGTTCATGTAATAAGTCAAAGAAGTAAACAAATGCATGAATATGATCACTATCAAATGAAAGAGTGTGATTATATAAATAAAAGAGAACTTGGTAGAGCTTTAGAAGAAGTAGAAAAAGGGCTAATAACTTTAAAATAATGCTCTTTTTTTCTAATAAAAAACATTTTTCTTTTTATTTTTATATTTTTATGATATATTTAAATAGGATAGAAAATAAAACAAAAAAATATTATTAATAAGCAGTTTTAATTTACTTCTTATTATTTTCAGGAAGGATAATGTTATGAATAAAAAACAAAGAATATTGGTAAGTATTTTCGGTGTAATAATAGTTATACTTACTATTGTTGGAATAACTTATGCTTATTTTTTAACTAAAATTAAAGGTAACACAACTGAAAATATCTCTATATCAACTGCTAATTTGGAATTAGAATATGGAGACGGAAATGGAGTATTAAGCGCATCTAGTATTGTACCAGGGATGACTTTAGGTACAAAGACATTTACTGTAACTAATAATGGGACCGGTACCATTAAATATAGTATTGCACTTGAAGATGTTGTTAATACTTTATCAAATACTTCTGATTTAGTTTATGATTTAACTTGTGTAGATTCTAAAAATCAATCTTGTGGAGAAATAACTGGAGTATCAATGCCAACTAAAGATTCTGTATTAAAGTCTGCATTAATTACTTCAGGTGATGTGCATACGTATAATTTGACAATTACATATAAAGAAATAGATGCAAATCAATCGGCTGATATGGGTGCAACATTTAGTGCAAAAGTAAATTTAATAAATTCATATGATAATTATTGTATAGATTATGGATTTAATAAATTATCTGATTGTATTTTAGTTGTGGAAAATTATTCTAGTAGTGTAGATGAAGCAAAAACATTATTAAATTCTAAATCAACACCAAATTTTTCTAATATTGCACCAACAATTACATATAAAGAAGTTACGACTTCTTTATCAGCATCTAGTATCATATCATCAACAACGACTATTATAATGGGTCAGAGTTATTCATTTAATACAAGCACTGGTACGTTTACACTAAAAGAAACAAAAACAGACTTCTTAAGTGATGATTATATTGGATATTATACCTGTGGAAGTACAAGCACTTCTTGTTCACCTATGTATAAAATAGAAGCATATGATTCATCAACTACGGATACTAATGGAGATATAGTATATAAATTAACTAAGGCAACAAGATTTGAAAGAACGCCTATATCTACAAATGATGGCGCTACAGGATTATATAGTATTGATGATGATTATGGCACATCATATTATTATAGAGGAAATGTAGTAAATAATTATGTATCATATGCAGGCTACATTTGGAGAATAATACGTACAAATGGAGATGGAAGTATAAGGATGATATACTCAGGGACAACTACATCAGCAACAGGTAGTGAAGCTGCAATTGTTGAAGATAAGACAAATAGTATTTATAGAAATAGTCAATTTAATTCTAAATATTATGATCCAACATTTGTAGGATATATGTATAATGAAGATTTTGAATTAAGAGAAAGTACAACAGATACAACATATACAAATATATCAGAAAATGGTGTTTATTATTTTAGTAATGCTTATACTGTAAATGACTCAAATAAGTTTCAATTAGATTTAAGTGAAGGAAATTATATAAAAGGGAAATGGAAAGACGTATATGAAAATGCTAGTAGCAATTATAAATATACATGTTTTTCTACAAGTTCTAGTGGGACATGTAATTTCTTATTAACACTAGTAAATTATAATAACACTGGATATGCATATATAAATAAAACTCAAGCAAGAGTAAATTATACATCATATAGTTCAAAATCATATGATGATGCAATAAAAAATGTAACATCATCAAAAATTAAAGAAGATATAGATAATTGGTATAGAGTTAATATAGAAGGAAAAACAGACGAAACGGGAAATTTATATTCAGATTATTTAGATAATAAAATATTTTGTGGAGATAGAAGTATAGCAAGTGGAAGTGGATATCTATTAACGCCCACTACATATTATGGAGCATATGGAAGACTTGCTAGTAAGAAAGAGCCGTCATTAAAATGTAGCTCAGCTAATGATAGTTATACAGTCCAAGATGAAAAAGGTGAAGGGAATGGAGCATTAACTTATCCAATAGCATTAATAACAGCAGATGAAGTAGCATTAGCAGGAGGAGTTAACGGCAAGTATAACGAAAAATATTATTTATATACAGGAGCAAATTATTGGACCATGTCTCCGTCGTTCTTCGCGTCGGGTAACGCTAGCGCTAATGTGTGGGACGTCAATTCCACTGGCTACTTGAATACGACCTCTTGGGTGTCGACTGCGTATGGCGTTCGGCCAGTTATAAATCTGAAGGCTGATGTGCTGATTACCGAAGGTAATGGAAGTGCAACAAACCCATTTCAAATTAAATTATAGTATAGTTCAAAAATGACTCATCATTTTTGAACCGATTGATATTTATAGGCTAATCTATTAACCGGACGCACTTTCTAGACTTAGTTGTCTCCGTCGAACTTCAATTCGGGTAACGCTAACGCTAATGTGTGGAACGTCAATTCCACTGGCAACTTGAATACGAACAATTGGGTGACGAATACGATTGGCGTTCGGCCAGATTCCTTAAAGTTTGATTATATTAATTTTAAAGTATTAAAAGAATGATTAGAGTATGAAAATAATCATTGGCTAATCTATCAACTGAACGAACCTTTTTGGACTTAAGTTGTCTCCGTCGTACTTCAATTCGAATAACGCTAACGCTCACGTGTGGAACGTCAATTCCACTGGCAACTTGAATCCGAACAACAACGTGACGAATACGTATGGCGTTCGGCCAGATTCCTATTAAAATTTGATTATATTAAATTTATACAATATAGAAAAAAGATTAGTAATTATTGGCTAATCTATTAACTGAACGTACTATTAGTGTGGGGTGTCTCCGTCGATCTTCAATTCGAATAACGCTAACGCTAATGTGTGGAACGTCAATTCCACTGGCAACTTGACGAACAACAACGTGACGAATACTTATGGCGTTCGGCCAGATTCCTACTACAAATTAGTTAATACTAATGAACCGAGTGTTATAGATCAAGGTTTATAATGAGAGGAAGTAATGAAATAATCATAATCTATTTTATAGATTGGAAACAAGATTAGTCTGTGGCATAGCCTAAATATATAATATAGATACTATTAAACGGAGTTATATTTCTTTTAATAGTTAGCACTATATTAATTTTTTTATAAAAGAGCAGGAAAGAGTATTATGAATAACAATAAAAATGATGATTTTATTTTATTATCTAAAACAGAAAAGACTATAGATTATATTAATAAACAGTTAATAAATTATCCTAAAACTGAGATTATATTAAAAAATAACATAGAAAAAACAATGTATAATTTAATGGAAAATATTTTTTCATATAGAATTGAAAATTTAGTAAGAATAAAGATGAAATATTTAAAAAGTTTGATAATTAATTTATCTATGCTTGATTATTATATGAGAGTAAGTTTCAAGAAAAAAATAATAAGTTCTAAAAGATATAATTCTATTGCAAACTTTATAATAGAAATCAGAAAGCTAGCTTATGGAGTGATAAGAAGTGAAAAAAATAATTCCTAGTTATGAAACTTTGTTAGATTTAAATAAAATCTTAGATGTTTATCATACTATCAGGGTAAATAGCAAACATAAAGATAAGTTATTTAATTTTGAAGTGTTCTTTTCATGTAATATTAATTCTATTTATAACGTTTTGTTAAAAAGAAGTTATAAACATGGTAAGTATAATATATTTTTATTAAAAAAACCTAAATATAGAATTATAATGAGTGAAAATATGACGGATAAAATAATAAATCATTTGGTTAGTAAATATATATTATTTCCTGTAATTGATCCTAAACTTTTACCTATGAATGTTGCTACAAGAAAAAATAAAGGAACAAAGTTAGGAATTTTTTATATAAAAAAATATATTAATAGTTTGAAGATAAATTATGAAAAAATTTATGTATTAAAATGTGATATAAGAAAATATTTTTATTCTATAGACCATGAAATTTTATTAAATAAATTAAAGAATATTTTTTATGATAAAGAAATTATAAGTTTATTAGAAGAAATTATAAATAGTACAAATTTTAATTATATTAATGATTCAATAGAACAAGTAGTTAAATCTGAAGAGAGAAGATTAAATAATTTACATATTAATGATTTAAAGAATAAATTGACATCTTTGTATAGTTTACCAAAATATAAAAAAAACAAGGGACTACCTATTGGAAATATGACTAGTCAAATACTAGCAATATTTTATTTAAATGATTTAGATCATTATATAAAAGAAAAGCTAAAAATAAAACATTATATAAGATATATGGATGATTTTATATTATTTCATCATGATAAAGATTATTTAAAATTTTGTTTAAAAGAAATTGAAAATATTTTATCTGATTTAAAGTTGGAATTAAATAATAAAACTCAAATTATTGAAATACATAATGGCTTTTCTTTTTTAGGGTATAAATTTATTTTAAATAAAAAGAAATTACATATTTTATTAAATAGTAAAACAAAAAGAAGAATTAAGAAAAGAATTAAGACTTTGGAAAATGATAATAATAATAAAGATCAAGTAATAGCAAGTTATAAAGGTTATTTAATGCAGGCTGATTGCAGCAATTTTTGTCACAATTTGAAAATAGATGATATTTAGGTAAAAAAATTTATTAAATTGTATGAGTATATCATTTTTTGTTGAGGAATGATATAATTTTTTTAGGTGGAATTATGTTAAATATTTATAATTATAAATTAAGTGATTTAGAAGAATATTTTGTTAATATTGGTGAAAAGAAATTTAAGGCTCGTCAGATATATGATTGGCTATATGTTAAAAGAGTTAATAATTTCGATTTAATGACAAATTTAAAAAAAGATTTAATAAATAAATTGAAACAAGAGTTTTCATTAGAGTTTATAAGTATTAAGAGAAAACAAGAAAGTAAGTTAACTAATAAATATTTATTTTCTCTTTTAGATGGTAATTATATAGAAGCAGTATTAATGAAACATGACTATGGTCTTAGTGTTTGTGTTTCGAGTCAAGTTGGATGTAATATGGGGTGTAAGTTTTGTGAAAGTGGTAGATTAAAGAAAGTAAGAGATTTAGAAACTTATGAAATAGTTGAACAAATTTTGTTGATTGAAAAAGATATAAAGATGCGAATCGACTCAGTAGTTATTATGGGGATAGGTGAACCTTTTGATAATTATTTAAATATTATGAATTTTATTAGAATAATTAATAGTCCATATGGTATAAATATTGGAGCTAGACATATTACTGTTTCAACATGTGGTTTAATTCCTATGATAGAAAAATTTAGTAATGAAAATTTGCAAGTTAATTTAGCAATTAGCTTGCATGCACCTAATAATGTAATACGTGATAAAATAATGAGTGTAAATAAAGCGTACAATGTTGATGATTTAATCGCATGTTTAAGAAGGTATATTGCAAAAACTAATAGACGAGTTACTATAGAATATGTTATGCTTAATAATGTAAATGATAAATATGATAATGCATTAGAGTTAGCACATTTATTAAAGGGTATGAATATTTATGTTAATTTAATACCGTATAATGAGACAAGTCATATAGAATACAAAAAGAGTAGTAAAGAGAATATTATGAGATTTTATGATACATTAAAGAAGAATGGTATAAATGTAACTATTAGAAAAGAATTTGGATCTGTAATAGATGCTGCTTGTGGACAACTTAGAGCTAAAGAGGTGGGGAAATGAAATCATTTTATTTAACTGATTCTGGGCGAGTTAGAAGTCATAATGAAGATTCTGTAACTATTGTTAAAAATCAAAATGGAGAACATTTAATGCTGGTTGCAGATGGAATGGGTGGTCATAGAGCGGGAGAAATAGCAAGTTCTATGGTTGTAACTCATTTGGGTTCTAGATTTTCTAAATTATCAACTATTGGAACTAAATTTGATGCAGTAAATTGGTTAAATGAAAATATTAATATTATAAATACAAATATTTTAAAATATACAGAAGAAAATCCTGAATCTACTGGAATGGGAACAACTATAGTTTTAGCTCTTTTGACAGATGAATTTTTAATATTTGGTAATATTGGTGATTCTAGTGGTTTTGTTTTAAAAAATGGTAAACTACATAAGATTACTAAAGATCATACATTAGTTAATTTATTAGTAGATGCTGGAGAAATTAATCCAGAAGATGCTAAAAATCATCCTAAAAAGAATGTTTTAATGAAAGCATTAGGTACTGAAACAAAACAGGTTTTAGATATATTTGATGTAGATACTAATATAGATGCTATTCTTTTATGTAGTGATGGTTTAACTAATATGTTGACAAAAGAGCAAATAGAAAAGGTTTTAAATGAAGAAGAATTAAAGATAGAAGACAAGTTAATAAAAATAATAAAAAAATGTAATGCTAGAGGTGGGACTGACAATATTTCTATTGCATATCTTCTTAAGGATGGTGATTAGTAGTGATAATGAAGGGGCAAAAAATTAATGATCGATATCAGATCATTAAAACTATTGGTGAAGGTGGAATGGCTAATGTATACTTAGCCTATGATACTATTTTAGACAGAAATGTTGCAGTAAAAGTATTAAGAGGAGATTTGGCAACTGATGAAAAATTTGTAAGACGTTTTCAAAGAGAAGCTCTTTCTGCTAGTAGTTTGAGCCATCCTAATATTGTTGAAGTATATGATGTTGGTGAAGACAATGGTCTTTATTATATTGTAATGGAGTATATTGAAGGGATTCATTTGAAACAATTACTAAAAAAACGTGGGAATTTGACTGTAAGAGAAGTAGTAGATATTATGTTACAACTTACAGATGGAATGTCTGCTGCACATGATTCTTATATAATTCATAGGGATATTAAACCACAAAATATTATGATTTTGGAAAATGGTTTAATTAAAATAACTGACTTTGGTATTGCTATGGCTTTAAATGCTACTCAATTAACACAAACTAATTCTGTTATGGGAAGTGTACATTATTTACCACCAGAACAAGCAAGTGGTAAAGGAGCGACAATTCAAAGTGATGTTTACTCTATGGGTATATTAATGTATGAACTTTTAACTGGTAGTGTGCCTTTTAAAGGAGACAATGCTGTTGAAATAGCTTTGAAGCATATAAAAGAAGAAATTCCAAGCGTTAAGAATATTAATTCTGAAATACCTCAATCTGTTGCTAATATTGTAAAAAAAAGTACTGCTAAAAATAGCAAAAATAGATATGCTGATGCTAGAGAAATGAATGAGGATTTGAAAACTTGTTTAGATGAAGCTAGATTAGATGAAGAAGAATATATATTTAATTATAAAGAAAATGAAGATGAAGATAAAAATACGAAAAAGGTAGTTAATGAATTAGAAAATAAGAAACCACAAGAGATAGAAAAAAAAGAGGAAGTTATGAGTAAACAAATTACCGAAAAAGATATAAAGAAGCATGAAAATAAACTTTTATTAGGGCTTGCAATAGTATTTACTAGTTTAATTATTATTGTGACAGCATTAGTGTTTTTACTACCTAAATTAACAGAAGCTCCTGATGTAGCAATTCCTGATGTAAGTAATATGTCAATAGTTGATGCAGAAAAAAAACTTGAAGAAAAAGGATTTAATGTTTTATCAGAAACAAAAGAAGTTACAAGTGATTCAATTGAAGAAGGATTAGTTGTTAAAACAAGTCCACAAGCTGGAAGAACAGTGAAAAAGGGGTCATCTATAACATTATATGTCTCTGTTGGAGAAGGTGGCTATGTTTTAGAGGATATAATTGGTAAAAATTATATAGAGCAAAAAGCTATTTTAGAAAAAATGTATAATTTATATGTTGAAGTAATTGAGGATGAAATAGAAGATCCAACTAGTCAAGAACAAGGGGTAATTTTAAAAACAGAACCAGAAGCTGGTACTTTATTAAAAGAAGGAGATACAATAAAATTGCATATTCCTGATACAAGTATTGTTTATCCTGATTTTACAAGTGGTGATTATAGTTTAAAAGATATTGAAACTTTTGCAGATAAATATAAACTTAATTTATTAGTAGAATATATAGAAACTGAGGATTATGAACCTGGTACTATTTATGAACAAAGTAAAGAAGCTGGTTCTACTGTTGTAGAAGGTGCTACTTTGAAAATATTTATTTCAAGTGAAGTTGAATCTCCAGATAATTTAATTGATTAGAGGAAAATATGGAAGGTAAAATAATAAAAATTATTAGTAACTTATATAGTATTTCTGATGGTAAAGAAATATATGAGTGCCATGCTAGAGGTAAATTTAGAAAAGATCAAATTACACCTCTAGTAGGCGACATTGTAGAGTTTGACAAAGATAATAATTATATTTTATCTATTAAGGCTAGAAAAAATGAATTAGATAGACCAATGATTGCAAATATAGATAGTGCTCTTATAGTAACTAGTGTAAAGAAACCTGATTTATCTTTAAATTTATTAGATAAGCAAATATTATTATGTAATTATAAAAAAATAATTCCTATTATAGTATTTACTAAATTAGACTTATTAAATAAATCTGAAAAGAAATATATTAAATCTATTATAAAATATTATAGTAAGATAGGGATTCAAGTAGTAACTAATAAAAATTTATATAAATTAAGAAATCTTATAAAAAATAAAACTCTTGTATTGACTGGTCAAACTGGCGCTGGGAAAAGTACTTTATTAAATAAATTAGATAAAAACCTTAATTTAGCTACTGATGAAATTAGTGAAGCACTAGGACGTGGCAAACATACAACTAGACATGTAGAATTATTTAAATATAGGAATTCTTTTATAGCAGATACTCCCGGATTTTCTTCTTTAGATATAAATTCTATAGATAAAAAAGAATTAAAATTATTATTTAATGAATTTAAAAATATTGAATGCGTTTATAAAGATTGTAGTCATACAAATGAGGAAGAATGTAAAATAAAATTATTAGTAAAAGATGGTCAAATATTAAAAAGCAGATATGAAAATTATTTAAAATTTATGAGGGATTTATGAAATTATCTATATCTTATTTAAAAAGTAAATATGATTTTTCTGAAACAATTAAAAAGCTATCCAAAACTGATGCTGAATATATTCATGTGGATGTTATGGACGGAATATTTGTTACTAATAAAACAAAAGACTTAGAAGTTATAAAAGATAATCTTTTAAAATCTGAAAAAGAATTAGATATACATTTTATGGTAGAAAATCCAATTCCTTATATAATTAAATATAAAGTTCTTAAACCGAAATTTATTACATTTCATTGTGAAATAGAACATAATATTGATGATTTAATAGATTTAGTACATAGTTTTAATATAAAATGCGGTATCGCTATTAATCCAAATACTAGTTTAGAAAATATAAAAAAATATTTTAAAAAAATTGATTTAATATTAATAATGAGTGTAAATCCTGGATTAGGTGGTCAGAAATTTAATCATGAAGTTATTTCTAAAATAGAAGAATTAAATTATTTAAGAAAAATTAGCAATTTTAATTATTTAATAAATATTGATGGTGGAATTAATGATGAAGTAATAAAAGATTTAGATGGTCTAGATATAATTACAAGCGGTTCTTTTATATGTGAGTCTGATGATTATCAATTGCGTATAGATAAATTAAGAAAAAATTATAAATAAAATAAAAATTATAGAAATATAAAAAACGTTTCACTAAAAGAAACGTTTTTATATTTACTTAACCAATTATTTTTTTATAAACTTCTTCTACATTTAACAATTTTTGTTTTTCTTTATAAGTTGGAATAATATGTAAATGATAATGTTTTACCACTTGATAAATTCCATAATTATTTACTAATCTAATGCCATCAGCATTTAACTTTTCATAGATTAAATTTTTCATTTTTTTTGCAACTATATTTAGTTTAATAATAATATCATTATCTAATTCTGTAAAATCAACATAATGTTTTTTAGGAATTGCAAGCATATGACCATTTGAACTTGGATCTATATCCATAATTACAACAATATCATCATCTTCATATACTTTAAATGATGGAGTATTTCCATTAGATATTTTACAAAAAATGCATTCATTCATCTTAATCACCAAATATATCTTAGCATGTTTTTTTTATAAAAGTAAATATTATTATTTATTTTTATAAATATAATATTAATTGAATTTATAAAAGTTTCATGTTATATTAAAATTAGATTAGTTAAAGGGTTATCGTTTTGGGATGAGTGTAAAATGGAAAATATAGAAAATTTGAAAAAATCTTTATTGCAAAAAGCAAGTTATGATTTTAAATTTATGCGTCAAAGTAAAGATTTTTATTTAAAGACTATTAATAAAATTTTAGATTTTTTTATAAAAAATAATTATTTATTAGAAGAAGAAAAGATATATGAAAAAATTGAAGGGTATTTATATAAATGTATTTCTAAAATATTAAAAAAGGATAATTATAAATTTATTGATTCTTTTATATCAGAAAAGATTAACGTATCTAAAATATATAAAGATAATATTAATAATCTGAATATGTTATGTGATTTTTTTTCTAAATTAGATTTTGATATTTTTAGTTTGTATGAACATGCAATAAATAATGAAGAGATTGAAAATATTTTAAAAAGCATAAATAAAAAAAATTATAAGTCAAAATTTAATGGAGAACCATGTTTTGATTTAATAGATTTATATTATCAATTAAAAGACACAGATTTTAATTCTGAAGAATTAAAAAACGAAACTGATGATATTAATGAATATGATTTTGATTATAGCAAAGATTTTAAAATTGATGATATAACAAAATTATATTTAATTGAGATATCGAAATATCCCCTTTTAAATCCTTTAGAAGAATATAATCTATTTATAGAATATAAAAAAACAGGTTCTCTAGATATAAAAAATAAGTTAATTAACTCAAATTTAAGATTAGTAGTATCTATTGCTAAAAGATATTTAGATAGAGGACTTAGTTTTCAGGATTTAATACAAGAAGGAAATCTTGGGTTAATACGTACCATTGATAAATTTGATGTAAGTAAAGGGTATAAATTTTCAACATATGCATCATGGTGGATTAGACAAGCAATTACTAGATCTATTGCATGTAATGGAAGAACTATAAGACTGCCAGTTTATCTAGTAGAATTATTAAAAAAAATATCACAAATTCAACAACAAATACTTTTGTCATCAGGACGTGAAGCAACTGCAGAAGAGATTGCAGAAAAATCATATATTTCAGTTTCTAAAGTTAAAGAACTTTTAGAAAAAAGTCAAGTAATAGCCTCTTTAGATCAAAAAATTGGAGAAGATGATTCAATTTTAGGAGATTTTATAGAAGATGATAAGGCTTTGTCGCCTGAAGAGGAAGCTATTAAAAGTGTTACTAATAATGAATTATTGTTTATGTTATCATCATTTCTTAAGGAAAGAGAAAGAGCTGTTATACTTTTGAGATTTGGTTTATATGATGGAGTTGAGCATACTTTAGAGAATATTGCATCCATAATTTCCAAAAACGATAATTTGACTAGCCTTACTAGAGAAAGAATAAGACAAATAGAAAGTAAAGCTATAAAAAGGCTTAAGCTGAAAAAAGAAACTGTGTATGATAAAGTTAATAAAGTATATGTAAATTTATATGATCTAATTTCAAATGATTTAATTAATGAACTATCATTAGATGAAAGAAAATTTTTTTCAACTATATTTGGATCAGACTTTAGAAAAAAAGTTTTTATTGATTTACTAAATATAAATGACAGACAAATGATATATAAAATAATAAAAGACTTAAGTTCTAAAAAGAAATCAAATAAGTCAAATATACTTAATGAAGTAGTATGTTTAAATCTGTATAAAAGATTTTCAGAATTTTCTGAATTTCAAATTAATTCGTGTTTATTAGAATTGCCATTAATTGATTATGATTTCTTAGAAGAATATTTCTGTGGTGACTTTCATAACACTTTTCATAAAGAAGTTTCTAAAGAAGAGCAGTATAAAATAAATTTAATTTTAAGCAAAATTAAGGTAAAATTAGAATCTAAAAATAAAGTAAAATCTTTAGATGTAAATTATATAAAATTATATGATTCAGTACGCAAAGAACTTGATATAAGTGATGAAGAAATTGATAAAGCAATAAATTTTTTAAGTAAAACAGAAAAAGAACAAATACAGAATGGCTTTTGTCTTTCAAGAGTAGTTGAAAAGATAATTAGTATTTTAAACGGAAGAGTTTTTAATTGGAATACTAATAACAGAAATTTTTATGAATCTTTTTTACTGTTTAAAAAAGAAGATATTAATAATATTATTAATACTGAGCTAAATAAAGAACAAAACGAATTTATAAAAGATATTTTAAATAAAAAAGTTGATTGTTTAAGTCTTGAGGAACAAGATTTAATGAAGTTTGCATATATTAGAACAAAAATTAAAAATAAATTATATAAAAATATAAATATGCTATCATTAAATAGTTTATATGAGGCTTTAAATGATTATAAAAAAGAAGATATAGACTATATATTAAATTTATTGCCTAAATCATATTTAGATATTTTATATAAATATTTTAATAATGGATTTAATAATAGCCCTACTATTTTAAGTATAACTGAAACTTTGATTGAAGATGCAGGAAATATTATTAGAAAAGTATGTGAACTTTTAAAAGTTCATAACAATAAAGTTAACTTTATTGTTGAAAAAGAAATAAATTCTACTGATATATTACTACCACCAGATATAAATCATGATATTTCTTTAAATTTAAAAGCAGGAAATTATAAAAAAGTAAGAGAGCATTTAACTAATATTCCCGAAAATGATATTAATTCTAATAAAATTTTTGCATTTTTAGAAGAAGCAGAATTTAATTATTTAGATAGTTTAGAATACTATCAAAAACTTTTAAAAGAAGTTAATAATCAATATAAAACATATCTAAATATGATACGAATTAATATTCAGTTAGGTAATTTTGATATTGCTCAAAAAATGACAGAATCATTATTAAAAAAAGAAGAATATAAAAATGAAGCAGTATTAATACTTTCATATATAAGTATAATTAAAGGTGAGTATAAAGTAGCTAGCAATTTATTAAGCAATATAGAAGAGAAGAGTTTAACTTTAAGTTTAATTTATATATATAAAAGAATGGTTGTTTATGTAGATGAAAAATTACATGATAAAATATCTTGCTTAAATATGAATGATGAAGTTATTTTATCTATTATAAATAAAGATGATATGAATATGATTCTAAATAATATCAAAAAAAGAGAAACGATTTCTAAAAATTGTTTTACAGATAATATAGATAGAGAAAAACTTTTAAATAATATGCTTTTAAGTATAAGAAATATAAATCCAAACTATTCTGATATGAGAGATAAATATATTGTTAAGCTAGATAAGTTTATTGGTTATGTAGAAAATGAATTAACTAACTATATATGTGTAGAAACAATACTGGGAACCAAAAATATAATAAATATGTATCCAATTAATGTTTCAAAACAGTTTGATTTAGATGATAATGTACATAATAATAGCTTAAAAAAGAAAAGATTAACTATTTAGGAGAACTATAATGAATGAAAATAAGAATAAAAATAAATTTATATTCTATACATATTTTGAATTAAGAGGATTTAATAAAGAACAAGTAAATAAAGCAATAGAAAAGTTAAATCAAAAAGATAAAGATTTTTTATTAGATTATTATTGTAATGATTTAAGTAAAAATATTGTTAAAGCAGGAGTTATCCAAAAAGATTATTCGAAAATAAACTATATAAAGAAAAATAAAATATTACCTTCATTAAAAGCATCTTCATAAAATATTTCTGTTCCGTAGGCTTTTTCTACCATTGCCATTGGCGCTTTTCCTTTTCTAAAGCCTGGTATACTGAAATATTTAGCGTTTTTTTCATATACTTTTTTTATTGCTTCATCAAATTTTGTAGC
>CAYQJD010000020.1:0-16985 GCA_964417835.1 uncultured Muribaculaceae bacterium | reverse complement strand
CCTATAAAGTGGGTCTCTCTTTTTTTTAGAGTCCACTCTATAGGTTACATTTTAAAAATTATTTTTGTTTTTTTTTTTTTACTGTTGTATAATATTCACAAGTGAGAAGGAAACATATGAATAATGAAATTAAAGTAGGAGATGTTTATGAAATTCATTGCTATAAGCATAATGGTAAAATTCACAGGACATGGGATGAAGCCACGATTTTAGAAGTTAACGATGAATATATAGTCTGTGGAAATTATAAAACTAAAGTTACAGAAAGTGATGGAAAAACGCATAAAACTAGGGAACCAGCGATAATATTCTTTTATAAAAAAAGATGGTTTAATATAATTGCACAGTTAAAAAAATATGGATTATTTTATTATTGCAATATAGCTTCACCATTTTTAATAGATGAAAAAATAATAAAATATATAGACTATGATTTAGATTTAAGAGTTTTTCCCGATGGGGCATTTAAAGTATTAGATAGAAATGAATATAATTATCATAGTAAAATAATGCATTATCCAAAAGAAATAGATCTAATTTTAAAGAATGAATTATCAAATTTAATTGAAATGGAACAAAACAGTATATCGCCTTTTAACAAAAGAATAATTGATAAATATTATGATAAATATGTAGAAATAAAGAAAAAATATAAAGATTAAAATGTGAGTTGAGGTAATAAAATAATATATTACCTTTTTTTATTATCTTTAATGAAATTAAAATAATTATTTGGTATAATTATTTATAGTGAGGAAAATATGAATTTAGACAGTTTAAATAAACAACAATTAGAGGCAGTTAAACATATTGATGGCCCTTGCCTTGTAATGGCTGGAGCAGGAAGTGGAAAGACGAAAGTTTTAACTACACGTATTGCATATTTAATAGGTAGTGGGGTTAATGATTATAATATTCTAGCAATTACGTTTACAAATAAAGCTGCAAAAGAGATGAAAGAGAGAGTTAATAATTTAGTGGATAATGTTAATTCATTTATAGGAACATTTCATTCTTTTGGCTTAAGAATTATTAGAGAAAATTATAGTATTTTGGGTTTGAATCGAAATTTTACCATTATAGATAGTGAAGATGTATTAAGTATTATAAAAAAAATTTTAAAAGATAAGAATTTAGATTCTAAGCATTATAGTCCTTATTATATTAGAAATAAAATAAGTTTTATAAAAAATCAAATGTTAAATAATATTGAATTAGATAAATATTTCAATACAGATCTTGATAAAGTTGTTAAAGAAATATATGAAGAATATAATAAAAAAATGATAAACAATAATTCAATAGATTTTGATGATTTATTATCTAAACCAGTGGAATTATTTGAAAATAATAATGCCATACTAGAACATTATCAAAATAAATATAAATATATTTTGATTGATGAATATCAAGACACTAATCCAGTTCAATATAAGCTAAGTGCACTTTTAGCTTCCAAATATAAAAATATTTTTGTAGTAGGAGATATGAATCAAAGTATTTATAGTTTTAGACAAGCAGATTATAGAAATATACTAAATTTTGAAAAAGATTATAAAGATGCCAAAATAATTAAATTAGAAGAAAATTATAGAAGTACAAATAATATATTAAGTGCCGCTAACTGTGTAATAAAAAATAATAAAGAAAGAAAAGATTTGAATCTTTGGAGCGAAAAAGGGGACGGATTAAAAATAAAATATATGCGTGCCTATGATGAAAAACACGAGATAACACTTGTTATTGAAGAAATAAATAATTTATTAAATGAAGGTTATAAACGAAAAGAAATAGGAATTCTTTATCGTACTAATGCTCAAGCTCGTGTTATTGAAGAAGTATTTCTTAGTAAGGGAATACCTTATAAAGTAGTGGGTAGTTATTATTTTTATAATCGTAAAGAAATAAAGGATTTAATTAGCTATTTAAGATTAATATATAATACTCATGACGAAGTAAGTTTAAGAAGAATAATAAACGTACCTAAAAGAGGGATAGGAGAAAGCGCTATTAAAAACTTAGAAAATATAAGTAAAATAGAAGGAATAAGTTTATTTGATGCTCTTAATTCGAAAAAGGAATTAGAATTTAAACAATTAATAATGGATTTGATTAAAAAATCTGAAAATATGAGTTTGACAGAATTAATTGATGAAATTTTAGAAACTACAGGGCTAAAAAAAAAGTTAGAAACAGAAAAAACTTTAGAAAACGAACTTAGATTAGATAATTTAATGGAGTTTAAAAGTATAACTGTTTCTTATGAGGAAAGGACAGGGTGTATAAATTTAGGAGACTTTCTTGAAGAGATAAGTTTAATAAGCGATATGTCGAGTCATAAAGAAGATAATGATGAAGTGACTTTGATGACAATTCATAGTGCTAAAGGTCTTGAATTTGATGTAGTATTTTTAGTTGGCATGGAAGAGGGAGTATTTCCTCATAATATGAGTTTAATGGAGGATGGTATTGAAGAAGAACGTAGATTGTGTTATGTTGGTATTACTCGAGCAAGAGAAAGATTGTATATAACTAATGCTAAAAGAAGAATGCTTTATGGTAAAAATACACTTAATATGCCTAGTAGGTTTATAGATGAAATTGATAAAATTTTAATTGAAGAAACTGGAAGTATAAAAGAAAAGGAAAAAATAGATACAAAAGATGTATATAATAAAAAAGAAAATAAAGATATTAAAATAGGAGATATTATTAGCCATGAAACTTTAGGGACAGGCGTAGTTGTAAACATGAGTGAGGATATAATTGATGTAGCGTTTAAAACTGGAATAAAAAAACTTATGAAAAGTCATAAGAGTATAAGTAAATTATAGGAGGAATAATATGACATTATTAATTTTAGCGGCAGGAATGGGAAGCAGATTTGGGGGCTTAAAACAGATTGAACCTATAGGTCCGACAGGAGAATTCATTATTGATTATTCAATATATGATGCAAAACAAGCTGGTTTTGATAAAATTGTATTTGTTATTAAGGAAGAAATGTATGATTCATTTAAAGAAACCATAGGTTCTAGAATAGAAAATCATATTGAAGTAGAATATGCATTTCAAAAATTAGACAATATACCAATAAATAAAGAGTTTAATAGAGAAAAACCTTGGGGAACAGGCCAAGCAGTTTTAGCTGCAAAAAATTTAATTGTTGGGAATTTTGCGGTTATTAATGCAGATGACTTTTATGGTAAAACTTCATTTGAAGAAGCTGTAAAATTCATGAAAACGTTAAATAATAACAAATTTGGGCTTATAGGATATAAAGCAGTAAATACTTTAACAGAAAATGGTGCAGTTAAGAGAGGTGTTTGCGAGATTTCTAATGGCAAGGTACAACACATTACAGAATGTTTAATAGAAAAAGAAAATGACAAATTAAGATGTGAAACCCTAAAAGAGGGTGTGAAAAAAAATATCGATGAAGATGCATTAGTTTCTATGAGTTTTCTATTATTTACTCCAAAGATTTTTAAATATTTAGAAGAAGATTTTATTGAATTCTTAAAAAATATAAAAGATGAGGGAAAAGAAGAATTTTTAATACATGATATTTTAGAAAATCATATTCAAAGTGGAGAAATTGAAGTTGAACTTATTGAAACTAACAGCAAATGGTACGGTGTAACTTATAAAGAAGATAAAGAGCAAGTTAAAAAAGCTGTAAATGATTTAATAAAGAAAAAAGTTTACAAAGAAGATTTGTGGAGTTAACATGCAAGAAAGATATGATGAGTTAGTAGAAATAATTAATAAAGCTAATTATGAATATCATGTTTTAGATAATCCTACGATTTCCGACCAAGAATTTGATAAATATTTAAGGGAATTAATAGATTTAGAAAAAGAACATCCAGAATTAGTAAGGGCTGATAGTCCAACCAATAAAATTGGTGGAGTAGTTATAGATGGCTTTAAAAAAGTAAAACATAATATTCCTATGCTAAGTTTAAGCAATGTTTTTAATGAATCTGAAATAATTGAATTTAACAACAGAATAAATAAAGAAGGTTTTTATCCTAATTTTGTATGTGAGTTAAAAATAGATGGACTATCAGTTTCTTTAAAATATAAAAATGGGCTATTGGAAACAGCAGCAACAAGAGGTGATGGAGTAGAGGGGGAAGATATAACACATAATGTTAAAACTATTAGATCTATTCCATTAAAAATAAATAAAGACATTGATATTGAAGTTCGTGGCGAAATATTCATGTCAAAAAAGACATTAGAAAGTTTAAACAAATTAAGAAAAGAGCAGGGTTTGCCTCTTTTGCAAAATTGTAGAAATGCTGCAGCAGGCTCAATTAGACAACTAGATAGCAAAATAGCAGAACAAAGAAAATTGGATGCTTGGATATATCATTTGCCTAATCCAGAAGATTATGGTCTTAAAACACATCTCGAGGCTCTAAATTTTATGAAAGAATTAGGTTTTAAAATAAATCCTAATAATAGGTTAGTAAAAGGATCAAAAGGAATAATAGAATATATTTCAGAGAAAGGGAGTATAAGAGAAACTTTACCATACGATATTGATGGTGTTGTTATAAAAGTGAATGATATAGACATTCAAAAAAAATTAGGATATACTTCAAAATATCCTAAATGGGCTACAGCATATAAATTTCCAGCTACTGAAGTTTTAACAAAATTGCAAGATATTATATTTACTGTAGGAAGGACAGGTCTAATAACACCAAATGCAGTTTTAGATCCTGTAATAGTTCAAGGAAGTACAATAAGAAGAGCGACTTTGCATAACGAACAGTATATTCATGATAAAGATCTAAAAATAAAAGACATTGTTAGCATAAGAAAAGCTGGTGATGTAATACCAGAAGTAGTAAATCCTATTAAAGAAAGAAGAAATGGTAAGGAAATTCCTTTTAAAATGATAAAAAATTGTCCAATTTGTGGAAGCAAATTAACAATAAGTAAAACAGGAATAGATTACTATTGTATGAACGATAATTGTCCAAAAAGGAATATTGAATCCTTAATCCATTATGCTGGCAGAAAAGCAATGGATATTGATGGATTAGGTGAAAGAATTATAGAAGATTTTTATAACTTAAATTTAATATCTTCTATAGAAGATATTTATTCTTTAAATGAACGAAAAAAAGAATTAATTGAACTTGAAGGATTTGGCGAAAAAAGTGTTTCAAACTTAATATCAAGTATAGAAAAAAGCAAAAAAAATAGTTTAGAAAGATTAATCTTTGCTATTGGAATAAATGGAATAGGTGAAAAAAATGCTAAAATTTTAGCTAGAAAATATAATTATATAGATAATTTAATGAATGCTACTATAGAAGAATTAAATAATATAAGAGATATAGGACCAATTTTAGCAAAAAATATATTTGATTTTTTTAACAATGCTGAAAATAAAAAACTTATTTCTAATCTTAAAGATATTGGTATAAATATGCTTTATTTAGGAGAAACAATTAAAGAAAATGAAAATATTAATAAAAAAAGATTTGTAATAACTGGCACACTTTCTCACTTTACTAGAGATGAAGTGAAAGAAATTATTGAAACTAATGGAGGAGTAACATCAGATTCAGTAAGTAAAAAAACTGATGTGTTAATAGTTGGAGAAAATCCCGGTTCAAAATTAAATAAAGCTAAAGAATTAGGCATTGAAATATGGGATGAAAATATTTTAGAAGAAAAAATAAAATAGTAATACAATACTATTTTTTTGTTTAATTATATTTAATTGATTACTTTAAAATAATATTGTATAATGATTCTATAAAAAAGAGGTGAAAAAATGATAAAAAAATTAAAATCATTTTATCAGAAAAATAGAGTTTATTCAATACTTATGATAATTTCTATAATATGCATTCTATCAATTTTATTTGGGGTTTGCTTTTACTTTCTTGGACAAACTTCAAAAGATATTTATGGTAATAGACTAGAAGGTATTGAAAATATAAAAATAGAAGAAAGTACTTTTAATGAAATAAAAACCAATTTGTTATCATCTGAGAAGGTGGAAAATGTTACAACAGAATTAAAAGGTAAGTTAATATATATTGTAGTTTCTCTAAAAACAGGAACACATCAAGATACAGAAACATTGGCGCAAACTTCTTTAAATACAATAAATGAAAATATTAAAAGTTACTATGATATACAATATATTTTTAAAAATAATGATGAAAACTCAAATGAAAATTTTCCAGTAATGGGATATATTAAGGCAAATAATTCTGTGATTAAATGGACTAAATTTGAAGCATAGGTGAAAACAAATGAAGAATTTTAAAAAAATTATTTTGATAATTGCAATTTCTATTGTATTTCTTGGAGTAATAACTTTTGCTATTTATAGAATATTTAAAGATGAAAATAGTTTAAATATTAACGAAAAAACTTGGATTAACAATAATAAAAATAGTGTTTTTTCAATTAATGTGCCAAATGATATAAATGTATTTGGTAAAAATGGCAGTGGGGTGTATTATGATTTTATAACTGATTTAAAAGACGAAATAGGCTTAAACTTAAATAATATAGTTTATTCTATTTCAAATAAAAATGAATCTTTTGGATTTAATGTAGATACAACATACGATAGCAGAGATTTATTATTGTATAAAGATTATTATGTGCTGATTAGTAAAGAAAATAATACAGTAATCAATTTAGATAGCATAAGTAATAGTACAATAGGAATTTTAAGCAATGATATTAATTATATTAGCAACTATTATACTTTAAATGGAACGATTAATTCTTATAATAATAAAGATGAGTTATTTGAAAGATTTGATGATAATACATTGAATTATATTATAGTCCCATTAAACCAATATAAAGATATTATAATTAAAAAGAGATATTACGTATCATATTTTTTTAACGATGCAAAAATATATTATTCTCTTCATTTAGGAAGTGATGAAACTTTAAATTCTATAATAACTAAATATTATAATATTTGGATGGAGTCTAAATTTGATGATAGCTATAATAGAAATAATTACAATTTATTTATAGACAGTCTTGAAATTTCAGATGTAGAAGAAGACAAATTAACTGATAAAACATTTAAAGTTGAATATATTGTAAATCAACCTTATTCTTTACTAGCTAAAGGGACATTTACTGGTATAATAAGCGAATATTTAAATTTATTTAGTGATTTTAGTAAAATAGATTTTAACTATGAAAAAGTAAAGAACTTTAACGAACTCAAATATGATATAACAAAAAATAAAGTTGATTTGTATTTTGATCAGTTTGATTATAGCAGTTCTTATAAAAGTATAAATATTAATTTTCCAATAAAATATTATTTAATAAGCAATAGAACTAATAATATTAATATTGATAGTTTGAAATCTTATGATGGAGAAATATATGTACAAGAAAACTCTTTATTATACTCATATTTAAAAGATTATTCTAAAATAACTACTAAAACTTATAAAAAAAATAGTAACCTAAAAAAATTAATAAAAAATAATAAAGTTATTTTAGTAGATAAATTGTCTTATGACGAGTATTTTAGTGATATTTTAGATGATATAAGTATACTTTTAGATGAAGTTATAGATAATAATAATTATACATTTAAATATGTTAATGATCAAGATACATTTTATAAACTTTTTTCTACTTATGTAAATACTTTGAATCCAAAAGATGTTATTAATCTTGGATTAAATAAATATTTTAAAATATACGAAGAAGGTAATAAAACAGTTAAAATAGCCAAATATATTATATTTTTAATTATAATTGGTTTAGTTGGATTATATTTAACTATAAGATCAAAAAAAAGATTGGTTTTAAATACAAAGATTAAAAATAACGAAAAAATAAGATATGTTGATATGTTGACTAGCTTAAAAAATAGAAATTATTTAAATGATAGATTGGAAATTTGGAATCAAAATACTGTTTATCCACAAAGCGTTATAGTACTAGATTTAAATAATATAAAATATTTAAATGATACTTTTGGTCATGAAGAAGGAGATAAACAAATACAAGCTGCTGCAAATGTTTTGTTTAAAACACAACTAGAGAATACTGAACTTTTAAGGACAGATGGTAATGAATTTATGATTTATTTGGTAGGATATACTGAAAAACAAATTGTAAGTTATATAAAAAAATTATTAAAAGAGTTTAAAAAATTGCCATATGAATATGGTGTAGCTATTGGATTTAGTATGATAAATGATGATTTAAAATTAATTGAAGATGCATTTAATGAAGCCACAATATTAATGCGCAAAAATAAGAGTACATTTGAGGACTCTAATGAAAAATAAAATACTTGATTTTATATCATTATTATTTAAGAAGAATAAAAATTATATAAAAAATTTTTTTGAAAAAGTTTTAGAAATTATTAAAAAACCCGAAATGACAATATTACCTGGGCAATTAGCGTTTTATGTAATTTTGAGTGCTGTTCCAACATTATCTATTTTAACGTGGATAGGTGGAGCCATGAATATTTCTACAGATGCTGTTACAGAAGTTTTGAATAAAATTTTTTCTTCTATAGAATTTGATTTAATAATACCTAAGATTTTGAATCAAAGTTTAACTTTGAAGAATATAACTGTGATAATAATAATGTTTTATATAGCTGCTAATGGTGCAAATTCAGTTATAGTTGTGTCTAATCAGATTTATGGAATAAAACAAGGAAATTATATAAAAAGACGTATTAAAGCTATAATTATGACTTTATTATTATGTACACTTTATATATTTGTCCTTATTGTACCTTTATTAGGTAATAAAATAATTTCAAGTTTTGATTATTTTCATATAAAAGAGATACTTGATCCAATCTTGACCGTTATTAGAGGCCCTATCACTTGGATTATCGTATATTACTTTATTAAATCTATTTATGTTATGGCTCCAGATAAAGAAATAGATCGTAAGGGCTTAAATTTAGGTGCTGTATTTGCAACTTTATTTTGGGTATTGGCAACATATTTATATAGTGCATGGATAAATAATTTTAGTTCTTACGATAGATACTATGGTAGTTTAAGCAGTATTGCTATATTAATGTTGTGGATTTATTGGCTGTCATATATTTTTGTTATTGGATTATGTTTGAATGTTAAAGTTGAAAATAATGAAATGGAAAAAACTGGTGTAATAAAACATTAGAATTTGATTAATATAATAATGTGCTCACGAGTATTATTTGAGCACTCAGACTTTACGATATTGAATTAATTTGTTACGGAATTAAAAATATTGTAAAATAATACTTGAGAAACATGATTTTAATTATGTTTCTTTTTTTAAATTTAATTTTACATGTTATAATAAATATACAAAGGCGTGATTCTCTAAATGAATAAAATATATATAAAGAATTTAGATATAACAATAAAAGCTAGTGAACTTATAAGTATTGTAGGTCCAAACAATAGTGGAAAGTCAAGCTTGATTAATATGTTTTGCGGTAAACACAATATAGAAAATATTATGTTAGATAATAAGAATATAAAAGAATATTCTTTAGATTATAAAAGAAATAATATTGCGTGTGTTCTAGATGATAATATATATAATACTAATTGTGTAAATGAAGAATTAGAATATAATTTAAAATTTTTAAATTATAACGAAAAAGAAATAAAAGCAAGAGTAGATTATTTTAAAGATTATTTTAGTATTGATAGTATTTATTATTCTGCGTTTTATAATCTTACTATAGAAAATAGAATATTTATTAAAATCCTTTCTTTATTAATTATATATCCAACTATTTTTTGCATAGATAATTTATTAACTTATTTAAATAAAGAAAAAAAAATAAAATTATTTAATTATATAAAAGAAAAAAACATTACATTAATTTCTGTTACAAGTGATATGGAAGAGTTATTTTTTTATGATAAAATATTGATTGTTGATAAAGGGAAAAAGGTTTTATTTGATAAAACAGAAAAGGTTCTTTTAAATGAAGATGTTTTTAAAAAATTAGGATTGAATATGCCATTTATATATGACATTAACAATATGTTAAAAAGTTATGACTTAATAAAAGAAAATCATTTGGCAGTTAAGGAGCTTGTAGATATTTTATGGAAATAATGTATATTAGTAAATCAAATAATTTATTTAAAAAAAATAAATTTACAGGTATATATAAAGATAAATTAGATCTAATAAATCAAGGTATAGAATTTAATGGTATTTCTTATGATGATAATTGGTCTGTAAAGCGTTTTTTAAATGGGTATAATATTATTCTCAATAAAGAAATTATAAATTTGTTTGATGAGTTAGAAATAAGTGAGAATTTATTGAAAATAAAAATAAAAAATTTAACTAAAAGCCAATATAAATTAGTATTATTAGTTTATATGCTAATAAACGATAAAAATATTTATGTTCTTGATTATTTTGATAAAGGCTTAGACTTTAAGACAAAAACTAAAATTATTAATTTTTTAAAATCAAAGTATACAAAAACATTAATCGTTATTTCAAATGATATGGTATTTTTAAATAATTTATGTAGTGAATTAATAATTATAAATGATGATAAAATTATATATAATGATGTCTTAAATAATATATATAAATCTAATATAAAAATCGAAACTCCTGAAATAATAAAATTTATAAGACTTGCAAACAAGAAAAAAGCTAAACTAACTTATACAGTAGACAATAAAGAATTATTAAAGGATATTTATAGGAGTATAAAATGAGATATTTAATAACTATTTCTTATGATGGAAGTAAATATTACGGATTTCAAAGATTAAATGAAAAAAATACAGTACAAAAAGAAATAGAATCTGCTTTAACTATTATAAATAAAGAACAAGTTGTAATAAAAGGAAGTGGACGTACTGATAGAAACGTACATGCCATTGCTCAGAAATGTCATTTTGATTTAAATTATGAAATACCACCATCTCGATTAAAGAATGCATTAAACTCACTTTTAAGTGATTCAATTGTAGTTAAAGATTGTATAATAGTTAATAAAAACTTTCACGCACGATTTGATGTTAAAATGAAAATCTATAAATATATTATAAATTTAGGAGAGTATAGTGCAATAAAGAATGATTATATTTATAATTATTGCAAAAAGTTAAATAAAAATAAAATGAAAAAAGCGATTAAATTATTAAAGGGAAAACACTCTTATAAATCTTTTGTTAGTGGAGAAAGAAATAATTATAATAGTGAAATTTATAAAACTAATATTAAATCAAAAGACGATTATTTAATAATAACTTTAATAGGAAAAAGTTTCTATAGATACATGGTTAGAAACATAGTTGGAGCTTTAATTTCTGTTGGAAATGGGAAAATAACTATTAAAGATTTTGCAAATTTAATTGATAATGAAAATAACAAAATTATATTTATGACTGTACCTGCTAATGGCTTATATTTAGTAGATGTAAAATACTAGAAGGAGAAATATGAAAAAAAATGGATTTACACTTATTGAATTAATTTCTGTAATTGCTATATTTAGCATTGTAGGAATAGTATTAATTCCTAAAATTAATACTGCATTTAAAACAACGCACGCAGATCAGCTAGAATCTTTAAGAGAAAATGTTGCTGCTGCTTCAGATATATTTTTAGAAAGTGAATGTGGGCTTAAATATGAAAACGAATTAAAAGAAAGAAAAACTACAGAAATATATTTAACAGCGTTAGTTGATTGTGGATTGTTAGAAGAAAAAATATATAATCCTACAAATAATGAACTATTCGATATAAATAAGGAATATATTATTATAAATATAGATGAAGTAGGATTAAAGGAATATCACTTGAGTTTTTAAGGATACAAATATTTACTAATATTAAAGAATTTGATAAAATTATATGGGAGGTATTATAGATGGAAAATATTAAAAAACATTTAGGATTAATTATATTTTTAGTAATATTAATAATATTGTTTATTCCTATTATATTAGATTATATTTCGAAACAGAAAATTGAAACGATAACAACTAGTACTTTAGAAGAAAAAATATCTCAAAAAGAAACATTTATTCTTTATGCTGGAGATAATAAAGATTCAAAGAAAAAACTTAAAAATATAAAGAAAAGTATGGCAAATAAATCAAATGATTATTCTTATAGTTTTGATATATATAATATAGAAAATAATGATGAGACGCAAAATATTATAGGAACTACTAATAAATATGTATTATTTATAGAAGGTGATATTCAAAAAACTTATAAAAAAGATGATTTTGATAGTATAAAAAAAGATATTGAAATTTTTGTTATTGCAAATATTACTGACGATAATAAATCATATAAAGTTGCTAGTAGCTATAAAACATATAAAAATTTAATTGAAAGTGATAATGTAGTGATGTCAGTATTTGGTAGAGATTCTTGCTATTTTTGTAATATGTTTAAACCAGTGTATAATGCTGTAGCTAATAAATATAATATAGATATTTATTACTTTAATTCAGATGGTTATGATAAAGATGAATATGAAAAAATAGTTAATTTAGATCTTACAGTCCCAGCAAAATGTAATTCTAAAGGAGTAGAATTTAAACTTTCTGAAGGCTTTGGGACACCCCTTACACTATATACTAAAAATGGTAAAATTATTGATTGTATAAGTGGATATGTTGATAGACAAACTTTAGTAGAAAAATTAAAGAACGTAAAAATGATAAGTGAGTGATTTTAATGGAAAAAAATGTATTTCAATGTGTAGCAGAATTTAAAAAAAGATATCCAAGTACTATTATGTGGCGTGTAAAACAACATTGTAAGATTATTGAAAAACATTTAAATCCTAATGAACGTGTATTATATGCTTTTGCAGCACAGAAAAACAATTCTTGCCTTGATTTTTTTGATACTGCTGTATTATGTGTGACAAGTGAGCGTCTTCTTATTGCACAAAATCAAATTATATATGATTATAAATTAAATTCAGTTACACCAGAGATGTATAATGATTTGCAAGTTTTTTCTGGTATTATATGGGGTAAAATTACAATTGATACAGTTAAAGAAATTATTTACTTTTCAAATATTTCTAAAAAAGCTTTGCCAGAAATAGAAACAATTATATCTATGTATATGATGGAGGCAAAAAAAATGTATCCTAATAAAGAAAAAATAAGTTCTGTGTTAGAATAGCACTTTTTTTATTTTTTATAATATATTATTATAGGTGATTTTATGAATAATAATGAGTTGTATGAAACTTATATAATAAAAAAAGGAGATACACTGTATCAGATTAGCAAAAAATATAACGTAAATCCAGAATTATTGTCGCTTATAAATGGACTTGATATGAATGATTATATTTATGAAAATCAGGCAATTTTAATACCAAAAAGTGGCTATAGTTACTATTTAACTCGTTCAGGAGATAATTTAAATGAAATTTTAGACTTATTTAATGTTAATTATAATGATTTTAATAAAGTAAACAATAAAATTCTTCTTGAAGAGGGTCAATTATTAGCATATAAAAGAATATAGAAATATATATTTTTTTTTGATATAATCTTTACAGAATAGGATGATCTAACATGGTATTTAAAAAACCATATGCTTTTTTAATTAAGTATTTTAAAATAATAAATCTTATATTATCAATATTAGTGTTTTATTTAGTATACAAATTAAATAATTTACATAAATTAATTAATCAAGTGTACATTGGATCTGTTTCCAATTATAGTTCTTTAAAAAGTAATTATTTAGGGTGGAGACTCTATTTTACTATATTTATAATAGCTATAATATTAATATTTATTATAATGTTATTAAAGAAAAAGAAAAAACCACTAAAAGATTACTCTATGTTACTAATTTATATAGTAGTTGTATTAATTTTTTTATCATTTATAAATAATTTGTTTTTAAGTCTAGAAGAAACTATCGTTGAACAGACAACATTAAAGACTTATTCAGATATTTCTCTAATAATTATTATTCCTTTAATATATTTTATAATTAAATATATTTTAAATTTTATTGGATTTAATTTAAAAAAATTTAACTTTCAAAAAGATTTACTAGAATTAAAACAAGAAGAAAAAGATAATGAAGAAGTTGAAATAATTTTAGATAAAAATACATATAAATATAAAAGAGGAATACGAAAATATATACGAGAGTTAAAATATTATTTCCTTGAAAATAAATATATAATAGGATTAATTTCTATTATATTGATAGTTATATTATTTTCTACATTATTTACTATTAATTTATTTGATAAATCTAACTATAAATTAAATCAACAATTTCAAGTAAATAATTATACTATAAAGGTAAATAAAGTTTACGAGACGGAATATGATCTAAATAATAGTATTGTAAGAGATGATTCTAAATTTGTTATAGTTAATTTAAATATAAAAAATAATGGAGAAACAAGTTTATTTGATTATAATAATATTAGGTTAGTATATAAAAATGATTATGTTTATGCTACAAGCTATTTTAATAAATATTTTTTAGATATAGGTACTCCATATAATAGTGAACTATTGAAGCAAGGCCAAGTTTATAATTATAATTTTATTTTTAAGGTTCCTAAAGATTATAAAAGAAATAATTATTCAATAAAGTTTTACGATAGAATAAGTTATGAAGAAAACGAAGCAAAAGGAGTCTATAAAATTGTTAAAGCAAAAGCTAACATAATAGATTCTACACAAAATATAAAAGAATATAGTCTTAAAGATAATATTGTATTTGATTCAGAAATTTATGGTAATACTAATCTAACAATACAAAGCTATGATTTTAAAAGCAGCTATACATATCAGAAACAATACTGTCAAGATGAAAATAATTGTTCAACTAAAACAGAAATTATAAGGGATGCTCAGTCTTCAAATAAAACTTTATTAATACTAGATTATGAGTTATCTTTAGATAAAGAAAACTTAATATCAAATTATTTTGTAAATGATATATTATTCTTTAATGAATTTTTAAAAGTTGAATATACTTATAATGGAAAAACTAAAACATTAAATAGTGTTAACACAATTGATAAAGTAGATAATAAAATATTTATATCTATTCCATATGAAATACAAAATTCAGAAAAAATAAATTTAATATTTAATTTAAGAAACACAAAAATAATTTATAGATTAAAATAAAAACATTTGATTTATATAATTTATATGATATAATAATCAAGTAATTTATATAAATTTTTTGGATCCATAGCCAAGTGGTAAGGCGTGGGACTGCAACTCCCTGATCGTTGGTTCAAATCCGACTGGGTCCTCCAAGTTGATGTTAAACTCGAACTTATTATTCGAGAGTAATAAATGCTAACTAGAATTAGTTAGTTTTTTTGTTATTTAAGAAGGAATGAGTGATTATATGTTAACAATTGAAACTAAAGAATTAGAGATAAGTAGTAAAGAAAGTTGAGCTATTTTTGTAAATTTTGTTTATGTTAAACCTATTATTAATGGTATGTAAGTTAAAATTGATAAAGAAACATACGATACCTTACAATACTTTATGAATAGTTCAAAAAAGTTATTGATTGATATGACTAATAATCGAGCATTATTTAGAGAAACGGAAGACAATACTAAAAATATTATAAAATATAAAAATAAATATGTTGGAGATAGCAATGATGGTAATTTAATTAATGCTTTATCACTTTCAGAATATGGATATACTTTTGAAATAGATAGTGAAAACTTAGGATTAATTATTAATTATAATATTACAGATTGATATATAAATGAAAATTATTATTTAGAAAAAGGAATAACATATAATTCTGTATCTATATTTGTTTTAATAGATAATATTCAATATATTAATTACAATCTTAGTGGTAAATCGTATAAGATAATAATAAATCAAATAGAAGAATATTTTCCAAATTGTAATAAAATAGTCCAAAATGGAATAGATAAAAATAATTTTAATAAATATTTAGAAAATAATATTAATGATAATGATTTTGTAGATAATATATTTGTTAAAATATATTGTAATTAATAATATTTAGAAAATAAACTTATATAAAAAAACTAACCTTATTGTGAACTTGTAGAAAAAAATATACATCAAAAACATATCTTACAAATTCATATTATTGTTAGTTTTTTTTTAATAAATTGTTTTTAATATTTAATAAATTCTATAAATAATTTAAGTTTTCTAAAATAAAAATTTATTTTTTTATCATTTTTTTCATTAAATCGTATTGTTTATAAAGATATTGAACTCCATTTTCTAATTTGAAGTAATGAAAAATATAAAATAAAACAAATATTAAAAGAATACAGGCAATAATTGTAAATGCCCAATATAATACTCCTAATCCGAAGAAAATAAACATAAACAATGCATAAAATAAAGTAACTATTAAATGAATAAATCTTTCATGTTGAAAAAAAGATATTTTTATTAGATGTTCATCTAATATTTCTTTATTTAAATTCTTATTAGTTTTTATTATTTCATCTATATATTTTATATAGTCTAATAAATATTTTTTCATAATTAATCCTTTCTAATTTATTTTAACATTGTAATAAAAAAAATTCTTCATTAAAGAAGAATTTTACAATTATTTGATATATATTTATTTATAAACTTGAGGAGGATTGTACAAAACTTATATAAGATTTTAGGTGTGAATAAAATGTATTTTATAAATTATTAAATATATATCTTTAGAAAAATATTACTTTTTCTAATATATTATATCTTTCTTTTTATAAACATTATTGGCTATTGACATGATAAAATAGACATGTTTAATAGCTTGAAATATATGGTAAAATATTATATCATAAGGCTATAATAGAAGAGTAGTAGTATGAGTAGTAGTAAAAATATAAAATCAAAAGCAAAAGAAAAGATAAAAAATAGATATTGGAATAGTTAAAATGAACCCTTTGTCAAGGACTAATAAAAAAAGAGAGAGATTAGGCAATGGA
>CAYQJD010000019.1:0-17477 GCA_964417835.1 uncultured Muribaculaceae bacterium | reverse complement strand
ATTAAATTAAAGCAAAAAGGGGAATTATCATCTAGATTTAATGAATTAGATAGTTTAAGTACAAATATAATAAATATTATTATAGAAGTTATTTTTTATTTTATACTTTTCATAAGTATGGTTATAATAATTTTTTTAATGAGTTTTAATATTGCAATAAAAATAATTTTTCTTTTAGTAATTTTTTTTGTATATAATTTATATTTTAATAAAAAATTTACTAATGAAATAAAGCAATTAATAAATATAGAAGAATCATATAATGCTAATATTATTGATTATATATCGAATATTCAAACAATTAAAAATTTAAATATTTATGATTATTTTATAAAAAATATAAATAAAAACTTATGTAATAAAAATAACATTAATAAAAAATTGAGCAAAAAAATATATATATTAAATTTTATAAATAATTTATTTGTTAATATAGTTTTGTTAATAATGCTATTTTTACTTATTAAATATAAATATAATCTATCTTTAAGTTTAAATATATATATTATTGCGAATTATATTTTAATCTATATAAAAAAAATAATTGATTATTATCCGAGTATAATATTATATAAATCTATACTTAGAAAAAATAATGACTTCTTATCACTAGAATTTAAAGAGTTTAAATATATATATAATTTTTCAAATTATATAAGAATAAAAAATTTAAATTATAGTATAAATAATAGAAATATAATAAGAAATTTGAATTTAGTAATTAAAAAAAATGATAAGTTATTTATTCATGGCCCTTCAGGAATAGGTAAAAGTAGTTTATTAAAAATTTTAAATAAAGAAATTGTTAATTATGATGGAAAGATTTTTATAGATGATAATGATTTAAAGAATATAGATATATCTAATTTGATTTCATATACATCGCAAAGTGATAATTTATTTGATGATACATTATATAACAATATAACACTTGGAAAACCAGATAAAGATAATAAATTAAATGATATAATAAATATTTGCAAAATAAATGAAATAAAAATATTTAAGGAATTAGGAATGAATACTTTTATATTAAATAATTCAAATATTAGTGGAGGAGAAATAAACAGAATTGTTTTAGCAAGAACTCTATTTCATGCGAATAAAATAATTATTTTGGATGAGGTATTAAAAGAAGTTGACTACGAATTAGAGATAAAAATATTAAAAGATTTACTAAAATTTTATAAAAATAGAACTATAATTTATGTAAGTCACAAAGATGTTAGTTTTCTTTTTGATAAAAGCTTTAATTTAAAGAGAGGAGTAACTAATGGTTTTAAATAAAGATGAACTTTTAGAAGTAAAAGGAGGCGCTAGTACAAATAAATTAGGTTGGGGATTAATTATTATTAGTATAGGGACCTTTATTGCTGGAGTTATAGATGGCTTTTTAAGACCTTTAAAATGTAATTGATGAGTACAGAAGAATTAAAAAAAATACAGGGCGGTGCAACAACATCAGGGAATTTTATAAATTCCATAGTAAAACTTTTTAATGCTTTTTTAGAAATTGGGAGAAGTATTGGAAGTGCTTTAAATTATGTTAAAAATAAAACTACATGTTGATAGAAAAATCATGAAATTATACTTCATGATTTTTTTTGTTAAAGCTTTTTAATTTCGTATTTTTATGATATACTTTTTACTGTGGTAATATGGAAAAAATATTGTTAAATATATTAAAAAAAATAGAAAAAAATGGATATGTCGCATATATAGTAGGAGGTTACGTAAGAGATAAACTTTTAGGCATAAATTCAAATGATGTTGATATTTGTACTAATGCATTACCTAAAGATATTATAGAAATATTAAATTTAGATAAAACAAAAACAGATAATTATGGTTGTATTAATATAAAAACGAAAAGATTTAATATTGATATTACTACATTTAGAGAAGAGACTAAATATGAAAATAGAAAACCTAAAACTATAAATTATATTAATGATGTAAAAACTGACTTGAAAAGAAGAGATTTTACTATTAATACACTTTTAATAAATTATAAAGGAAAAATAATAGACAATTATAATGCGAAAAAGGATTTAGAAAACAAAATTATAAAATGTGTTGGAAATACAAAAGAAAAATTAACAGAAGATCCTTTAAGAATATTAAGAGCGATTAGATTTTCTATAGTCTATAACTTTAAACTTGATAAAGAAATTTTAGAATTTATAAAAGAAAATAAGAGTTTATTAAATTCATTATCATATTATAGAAAAAAAGAAGAGTTAGATAAGATTCTTATTTCGAAAAGTAAAATAACTGGACTAGATTTGTTAAAAGAATTAGATCTTTTAAAATATTTGAAAATAGATTATGATGTTGTTAATTATACAAATGATTTGTTAGGAATGTATGCACAAATAAATTTTGACAAAAATTATCCTTTTACTAAAAACGAAAAAGATATAATCAATAATATTAGAAAAATAATTAATAATAAAAAAATTGATAATAAAACATTATATACTTATGGATTATATGTTAATATAGTAGCTGGAGAAATTTTGGGGTTAGAACATGTTAGTATAAATAAAATGTATAAAAGTTTACCAATAAAGACAAGAAAAGATATTAAAATTTCTTCTCAAGAAATAATAAAATATGTTAAGAATTATAATAATATAAGTCATATCTATTCAGATTTAGAAAATAATATAATATCTAATAAATTAAAAAATAATTATAAAAGTATTGTAAAATTCTTAAAGGAGTGGGAGTCTAATGAGTAATGAAACTATTTTTAATCTTATAAAAAATAAAGATTATGTTATACGATCATTTTTATTTAAAATAATAAAAGAAAATAATTTAACTGTTGATGAATCTCTGTTATTAATTTTTTTAACTAACCAAGAACATCCACAATTAGATTTAAGTTTAATTAACAGTATTACCTGCTTAAAAAAAGAAGAAATTTTATCAGCATTTAGTTCATTAACTAAAAAAGGCTTAATTTCTACAATTATTAAAAATGATGATGATAAAATTATTGAGGAAATAAATTTAGAAGAAATTTATAAATTAGCTAGTACAAATATAAATAAAGAGTTATTAGTTAAAGAAGAAAAAAATATATTTGAATTATTCGAAAGTGAATTTGGAAGACCTTTAACTCCAATGGAATTCGAATTTATTAATGCTTGGATCAATAGTGGTATGAATCAGGATTTAATTAAAGAGGCTTTAAAAGAGGCAACTTATAATGGTGTAAGCAATTTAAGATATATTGATAAAATCATTTATGAGTGGACAAAGAAGAATTATAAGACTGTAGAAGATGTAAAAAATGGAAAATTAAAGAAAGACGAAAAAAAAGAAAATAATTCCTTTTTTGAATATAATTGGCTAGATGAAAATTAAAGAAATTTTAAAATATTTAGATATTATGATTCCCAATCCAAAGTGTGAATTAAATTATACTAAAGATTATGAACTTCTAATAGCGACTGTTTTATCCGCACAATGTACTGATGCCAGAGTTAATAAAGTAACAAAAATTTTATTTCAAAAATATGATATATATAAACTAAGTCAGGCAAAACCAGAAGATATAGAAAAAATTATTTATAGTTGTGGAAACTATAAGAAAAAAAGTTCTTATATAATTGAATTATCTAAAAAACTTGTTAGTGATTATGATGGCACAGTACCTAATAATAGAGAATATTTAGAAAGTTTACCAGGTGTAGGAAGAAAAACAACAAATTTAGTATTATCAAATATTTTCAACGTACCTGCAATAGCAGTAGATACACATGTTTATAGAGTTAGTATTAGACTTGATTTAGCAAAAAAAGGGGATACTGTATTAAATGTAGAAAAAAAATTAATGAAAAAACTTCCAAAAGATTTATGGTCTAGAACACATCATCAATTGGTTTTATTTGGAAGATATATTTGTAAAAGTCAAAATCCTGCATGTGATAAATGTCTCTTAAAAAAATATTGTACGTTTTATAAAAAACATATTAATAATAATTAATATCACTTATCGTTTTTTAAAATTAATCTATATAAAAAATAGCAAATATGTTATAATTATTTCAGGTGGTTCATAATGACATTAAAAAGAAGTGAATTAAGAGAAAAAATAATGACAATTTTGTACCAGTATGAAATGTATGACAAAAATAATTATGAATATAATCTTGAAGATGTAATAAAAGAAAATTTAGAAATTTCAAATGATTTTGTTAATGATATGGTTAATGGAGTTTTAAAAAATAAAACTGATTTAGATAATCTAGCTAATAAATATTTAAATAATTGGACTATTGACAGACTAGATAGTTTAGGAGCAATAATTTTAAGAATGAGTTTATATGAAATAGAGTATACAGATACCCCAAAAATAGTTGTTATAAATGAAGCTTTAGAATTGGCAAAAAAATATAGTGACGAAAATGTTAGAAAAATGATAAATGCTGTTTTAGATAAAATCATTAATGAATAATATAGTATTTCTATATTATTTTTAAATAGGAGATTGTAAATGGAAAGAAGATACATAACAGTTTCAACGTTAAATAAATATTTAAAGAATAAATTTGATACAGATCCAAATATACAAACATTATGTTTAAAAGGAGAAATATCAAATTTTAAAGGTCATACAAGAGGGCATTTATATTTTACATTAAAGGATGAAAATAGTAGAATAAATGCTGTAATGTTTTCAAGTAGTGCAACTAAATTAAATTTTATACCTAAAGATGGAATGAAAGTTTTAGTTGTGGGGAGAGTGAGTATTTATGAACCAAATGGAGGATATCAGATATACATAACTGAAATGCAAGAGGATGGTGTTGGGAATCTCTATTTAAAGTTTGAAGAATTGAAAAAAAAGCTTGCTAAAGAAGGTCTGTTTGATCCTGCACATAAAAAAGCTATACCTAAATTTCCAAGTAAAATAGGTGTTATTACAGCACCTACAGGCGCTGCTATTAAAGATATTTTAAGTACAATAAAAAGAAGATTTCCTATAGTTGAAACAATTTTATTTCCGAGCTTAGTACAAGGTGAGCTTGCTGCCAATAATATTATTGAACAAATAAAGAAAGCCGATAATTATAATTTGGATCTTTTAATTGTAGGTAGAGGCGGTGGATCTATAGAAGATTTGTGGAGTTTTAATGAAGAAAGTGTGGCAAGAGCAATATACGAAGCTAAAACTCCTATTATATCAGCGATAGGGCATGAAATTGATTTTACAATTTGTGACTTTGTTTCAGATTTGAGAGCGCCTACTCCAACAGGAGCTGCTGAAATGGCAGTACCCAATATTGTTGATGTAAAAGCATTCTTAAATCAACTAAAGTTAAGATTGAATAAAAATATAAAAAATAATATAGATATAAGTCAAAACAAATTAGATGCATATAAAAAAAGTTATGTTTTAACCAACCCTTTAGCAAGTTTTGAAATTAAAGAACAAAAACTTGATACTTATATAAATGATTTAAATAATAGAATTGAATATATTTTAGATCAAAGAATAAAAAAACTTGATACATTAAAAAATAATCATTTACTAAATAATCCAGACACATTAATAGTACCATTCAATAATTCATATGAAATGTTAATAAACAAATTAACTTTACTTAATCCATTAAATATTTTAAGCAAAGGATATAGTGTAGTAAGAAAAGATAATAAAGTTATAAAAGATGTTGCTGGATTAAAAAAAGATGAGAAAATAAATATAATATTACATAATGGAAATATTCTAGCAAATATTGAAAGGATTATAAAAAATGGAAAAGAAATTTGATGAATTATTAATAGAAATAGAAAAAATAGTAAAAGAATTAGAAAGTGGTAATACTGATTTGGAAACTAGTATAGATAAATATAAAGAAGCTATGGAGTTAATAAAGATATGTTCTGATAAATTAAATAATGCTACTACACAAGTAAATAAAATTTTAGAAGAAAATGGAACATTATCTGATTTTGAAATAACTGAATAACCATAAATTGGTTATTTATTTTTTTTATTTTCATACATAATATTATTGGTGGTACGAATGAATAAAAGAATTATTATATTAATATTAACATTATTAATTCCTATAAATGTATTAGCATATTCCGAATATATTATTCCTGGAGGAGATAATATAGGTATAGAAGTTTATAATGAAGGGGTTATTATTATAGGTTTTTATAAAATTAATAATAAATATAATACAAATGATTTGAAAATAGGAGACACTATTATAAAAATAAATAATAAAAATGTATATTCTGTTGAAGAAATGGTTAGCGCTATAGAAAATAATGTTCAAGATAATATGGTACAAATAACGGTATCACGAAATAAAAAAGAAATTACATATGATTTTTCTTTAATAATTGAAGGGGGAGTTTATAAAACTGGGTTATATGTTAAAGATTCTATAAGTGGAATAGGAACTTTAACATATATAGATCCCGAAACTAAAATTTATGGTGCATTAGGGCATGAGATTATAGAAAGCAGTAGTTTATCTAGTATAGAGGTAAGAAAAGGTACAATTTTTGAAAGTTTAGTTACTAGTATAGATAGATCTACAGTTGGGACAGCTGGAACAAAAAATGCTAAGTTTTATTCAAATAATATATTTGGGAATGTAAATAAAAATACAGTTTCTGGAATTTATGGGATTTATAGTAAAGAACTGCCCAATAAAGATTTATTAAAAGTTGGTAAACCTGATGAGTTAAAAAAAGGGAATGCTAAAATTTATACAGTAATAGATAGTGAAACTATTGAAGAGTTTGAAATAAATATAACTAGTATAAATACAAGTTCTAATATTAAGAATATTACGTTTGAGGTTACTGATTCTAGATTAAAAGATAAAACAGGTGGTATAGTTCAAGGAATGAGTGGTTCTCCAATAATTCAAGATAACAAGATATTTGGAGCAGTTACACATGTTATAGTAAATAACCCAACAACTGGCTATGGAATATTTATTACTACAATGTTAGAAGAAGGTGAGTCTAGATAAATTTATTTTAATATATTAAATATTAGAAAATGATTTTCAAATATGAGGGTCATTTTTTTATATACAATTAATGCGAATTGTATTTTAATTTTGTAGTTTTTTTGTTATACTTATTTTAAGATAGGAAGAATATTTATGAATGTTTGTAGTGATAAAATAATGGGTATATACGAACTTATTGGAATTTTTTTAAAAATTTTTAAATTTATTATTCCTTTAATTATTATTGCTTTAGGTAGTTTTAGTTTTTTTAAAGCTATGACTTCTTCAAAAGAAATAACGTTAAAAAAAGAGAGTATTTCTTTAATAAAAAAAATTGTTGCAGGAATTCTTATATTTTTATTGCCTAATATTGTATTATATTTATTTGAAATTACTGGATTTGATAAAAGTGGCTATAGTTGTATATATAATTGCGTTTTAGATTTGAAATGTGAGAATGATATTACAGAAACGCAACAATGTACAGTTGAAACAGAAGAATGTATTAGTAAAGCTATATTTATAGATTAATGTGAGGTATGTAATGAAAAAAAAATTTGATAATTTAATTAAATTTGTTAAAAAGAATATAGTATTTTTGGGAGTTATTTTATTATTAATAGTATTATTTATTATACTTTATAAGTATTTTAATAGTAATAATTATATAAGTATTGAAATATCTTCAACAAATGTTAATTATGTTTATTCTCCGAATAAAGGAACAATGTTGAAAATAAAACAAGGTGATATTGTGGATTTAAAAATAATAACAGATAAATCTAAAAGCTTATTAGTTAAATGCTATTCAGAATCTGATATAGTGAGTTTTGTGACAACTTCATCTTTTAAAGCTGAGAAAACTGGAGAAACGTATATATATTGTGAATTGATGAATAATAAATCTAATAGAATAGAGGTTACTGTAAATGAATAAGTTTAAAACAATATTTTTTATTTTTGTATGTATGTTTATTGTTAATCGTAGTGTTAAAGCATATAATTATGTAGATTTAAAACAATATGATTTTAGTAGTGAATGGGAAGAAATTAATTTAGAATTAAATGGGTATATGCCAATTATTCAAAATATAATTGAAACTAAAGATGGTAGTTATATTATGAAAGCTACATACAAAGAAACTGGAAATTCGATTCCTGGTAAACAAGATGATAATACTTCTGCTTTAGTTGGAACAGCAACTAAAGATCATACTAAAATAATAAAATATGATAAAGATTTTAACAAAATATTTGAGAAAAACTTTTATGTTTTATTAAATAGTGATTCAGCAGATCCTCTAGCACCTACAGTAGCTACTGAATTAAGTGATTTAATAGAATTAAAAGATGGTAGTTTATTAGGCGTTGGGTATGTTTGGGGATTAACAAGAGATTATCAAGATGATAATTTTGATGCTATTTTTATTAGAATTGATAATAACGGAGAAGAATTGCATAGAAAAGTTTACTACAATCAAGGCTTAGAAAAAGCTATATCGTGTGGAGCATTAGTTGATGGAGGATATGTAATTAAATTTTATTATTCTTCTAAAACGGATTTATTTACTGATATATATGGGGCTCCTAACCCTACTGAATTTGATACATCTTCAAATGAAAAATATTATTATGTTGTTTATAATAGTAATAATGAAATTGTGGATAGTTTTTCAGAATCTAATAAAGAAAAATTGAATTCATTACAATTTATTGATAACAGTTATATAAATAATTTAAAGTATAAAACAAATACTACATATTTAGAAACAGAATATTATATAGGTGATGATATTGCAGGCAATGCAAATTTTATAAAAGTACTAGATAACTTTGGTAGAATAAAAAATATTTACTCAAGTGCAAATAATATAGATGTTTCAAAATTTGATATAATTGGAACTCCATCTTATATATTTTTTAATGATAATTCTGTATTATTTGATAAATATTTATTTGATTCAAAAGGGGAGTATGTTACAAAATTTAATAGTTTGCCAGATGGTAAACACTACTTTATAGCTTCCAATGGTACTATAATTAATTATGAAAAATATGATTATTCAAATTCTAATTTAAATGAATATAGAGAACAAGGGTATAAAATTTATGTAAAAAAACCAGCATCTTATCAAAGTGACTCTAATTATTTTGATGCAAATTTTATAATTGATGGAGAGAAAATAAATTATAATTTAGGAACATTTTTAGAAAATAATAGAACTTATATTAATTTAAATAATTTATGTAGCGCTATGAAATGTAATTTTTCTAAAAGTTCAAAAAATGAAAATAAAATTATCTTAAGATTTGATATCCTTAATAATAAAAAATTGCCTGAAAATTTTAAAACTTATTCGAATATAGATGGAGCAAAATATACAATTGTTCATGAAATTGGTTCAAAGACTTACCAAAGCTATTTAGAACTTTTTATGGCCAATAATTCTGAAGTTTTTGCTCTAAAAAGTCCTACATTTCAGGCAGATTCGGTTGATGTGACATCAAAAATAGTTGATAATCAAGTATATGTTCCTTTAAGATTCGTTGCAGAAGCATTAGGAAGATATGTTGAGTATAATCCTAGTGGAGAAAATAATAAACCAACAATAACTATTTCTTCTCAAGGAGAAGGTGAATTTTATGATAAGTATGATGTTGGTATTACATATTCTAAATTAGAAAAATCAAGCATGCTTGTTAATAATTTAAATAATAGTGATACAGTTATTGATATTAATGATAAACCATTATATGCTTATGGATATGAAACTAGTAGTCAAAAAATAATAAATACAAATAAAACAATATTTTTCCCTTTAGGGTCATCTCCAGAAATTAATATTGATAATCCTGAAGAGGTTGTAGATAATAGTGAAAATACTTATTATTATAATGACCGAGTAGCAAATATGGATGGTACACTTTATTGTGAAAATAATTCTATTTATCAACTTCCATTTGATAATACAAATAAAAATGATGAATTTTATGAAGAAAAAATATTTACTGTTATTGCAGTTTCTAATATAGAAGGTTATCCATTTATTAGATTAATTAATGTAAAATAGTTTGAACTATTTAATAATGATAAAAACCAATTGATTTAATAAATCATTATAATAAAGTTTATATAATGAAATTAAAATATTTATGCAATTTTTGAAATTATGTTATAATAGAACTTATTTAGGAGGAATTATGGATGAATTGATTTTAAAAAAACTTGCTTATTTTAAGAAGACCATATTAAATAACAAGATACCATCACTAGTTAGGTCTGCAAAAAAAAATTATATGAACCT
This sequence comes from uncultured Muribaculaceae bacterium, assembly GCA_964417835.1. Classification (GTDB taxonomy): domain Bacteria; phylum Bacillota_I; class Bacilli_A; order RF39; family UBA660; genus UMGS1124. The sequence goes on along the minus strand of CAYQJD010000019.1, from coordinate 7,177 downwards.
TGTTAAAGAACTTAAGGATAATGGGAAAATAACTGATTCAGATTATGAAAAATTAATAAAAGAAATAGATTTAGTCGAATCATCAAATCATGAGGAAGTAGTTTTAAATAAAAACGTTTATAAAACTACAAAAACTTTTATAGGAAAATATAAACATTCTTTTGACAGACAAGAAATAATATCATGTTTTATAAAAAAAGCAAATGATTTTGGAAAAGAAAAACTTTACGATTGGAAAACTAATGAAGTTATAAATGATACTTCTTCTGAAGTTGAGAGTTATTCTTCATATAATATAGGTTCTATCTTTGAAGAAATGGAAAGATTCGATTTAAAAGAAAAAGAATTTATAACTGAAGAAGATATTATGTTAGCAATAAGATATTTTCAAAATCATTTAGATGACTTTAAAATGTTAAAATTTTTGACAAAAGGATTTAAAAAAAATGATAATTATAGTGTAACTAAAGCGCATACTTTTAAATTTTAAGAAAACTTAAAAAAAAACTAGTTTTTTTAAAAATTTGTGCTATAATACTAATAGATTTTAAATTGATGAAGTGGACAAGTAATATAGATAATATTCTAAAAGAGAGCTGTAGAGGGTGAAAATCAGCAGATAAAATTATATGAATAACACCACTGAGATTTTTTCTGAAATAGAGTAGGAAAAAACGGGGATACCGTTATATATAAGAGATATCAGTTATGATAAAAAGGGTGGTACCACGAAAGTCAACGTCCCTTTGTCATAACTTTTTTTATTTTTAGGAGGATAACTATGATTGAAAGAGAAAAAATAAAAAGCTATGCTGAAAAATTGATGTTTAGAATGAGCGAAGAAGAATATGATACTTTAGAAAAAGAGTTTGATATTATTCTTCGCCAAATGAAATTAATTGAAAATATAAAAGGGATAGAGAATATTAATCCAATGATTTTTCCATTTGTAACTTATGAAGCAGAGCTTAGAGATGATGAGGAAGATGAGGTTAATAGTTTAACTGTTGATGAAGTTTTATCAAATACTACTCATTCTTTAAAAGATCAGATAAAAGTGCCAAAGGTGGTGGAATAAAATGAATTATAGAAAATCTACAATATTAGAATTGAGACAAGAATTAGATAAAAATAAAGTTAGTGGTGAAGAGTTATTTAAGGAAGCAAACGAACTTGCACATTCTACTCAATCTGAAATAAATTCATTTGTGACTATTATTGATAAATATAAATCTAGTTCAAAATATGACTCTATTTTAAAAGATATACCTTATTCGTTAAAAGATAATTTTTCAACAAGCGGAATATTAACAACAGCGTCTTCTAATATTTTAAAAAATTATATACCTGTATATGATGCAACAGTTTATAAAAAACTAAAAGATGCTGGAGCAATTTTAGTAGGAAAGACTGTTTTAGATGAACTTGCTATGGGAGGAACAGGCACTACAGGGCATACAGGAGCAGTAAAAAATCCTTGGAATAAATCTCACTTAATAGGTGGATCATCAGCTGGATCTTGTGCATCGGTAGCACTTGGTATTGTACCATTTTCTATAGGAAGTGATACTGGAGATAGCGTAAGAAAACCAGCAGCATATGGAGGAGTTGTGGGTTTCAAACCTACTTATGGTAGAATCTCTAGATATGGTTTATTTGCCTTTGCTTCTAGTTTAGATCATGTTGCTATGTTTACAAGAACTGTTAAAGATGCAGCAATTGTTACAAATGTTTTAAAAGGGCATGATAAGCTAGATATGACTTCATTAAAAGATGATAAATTAGATTATACAAAAACTTTAGATGAAAGTGTAAAAGGGAAAAAATTATTTTATATAAAAGAAGCTTGTAATATAGATTCTTATGATAATCCTAATGAAATGTTAATAAAGACATTAAATAATTTTAATATGGTTTTAGATAATTGTAAAAAAATTGGATTGGAAGTTGAGGAAGTTTCTATTGATCGTGATTTACTAAATGCATTATATCCAACTTATATGACCATTTCATGTGCAGAGGCTACTAGTAATAATTCAAATTTAACTGGTATACCATTTGGAAATAGAAAACCAGGAAATACATATGAAGAAATAATGTTTAATACAAGAACAGAAGGCTTTTCTGAACTTATAAAAAGAAGATTTGTAATAGGATCTTATGTTTTACAAAAAGAAAATCAAGAAAAATTGTTTTTAAATGCTTGTAGAGTAAGAAGAATGATCGTAGATAAAATGCATGAATTATTTAAAAAATATGATGCTTTGATAATGCCAGCGAGTAAAGGTATAGCACCTAAATTTGGAGAAAAAACAGATGTTTTATCTGATGAATATTTAATCTTAGAAAATCATTTAGTAATTGGAAACTTTGGGGGATTTCCAAGTATAACAATTCCAAGCGGATTTATAAGTGATATGCCAGTTGCAATTAATATAACTGGGAATATTTTAGAAGATGCTAAAGTATTAAATATAGCAAATAAAATTGAAGAAACTATGGATTATAAAGGTCAGATTGTAGGTGATAAAAATGTATAAAGTCATAATTGGATTGGAAGTACATTGTGAGCTTTTAACAAATTCTAAGAATTTTTCTAGTGCAAAAAATAGTTATACTAATATTCCTAATATACATGTTATGCCTGTTGATTTGGGACTTCCTGGTATTCTTCCTGTTGTTAATAAAGAAGCATGCAGAAAAGCTTTAAAAACTGCAATGGCTTTAAATTGTGAAACACCAGATGAGATAATTTTTGATAGAAAAAATTATTATTATCCAGACCTACCTAAAGGTTATCAAATTACACAAGTTACAAAACCATTCGGAGTAAGAGGACATGTTTCATTTTTAGTAAATGGAAAAGAAAAAACTGTTGATATTCATCAATTGCATTTAGAGGAAGATACAGCAGCATTAGAACATTATTCTAATTACTCTTTAATAGATTATAATCGCTCTGGAATACCTTTAATGGAAATTGTTACAGAACCTTGTATTCATTCAGCAGATGAAGCAGTAGCTTTTTTAGAAACATTAAGAAATATATTTTTATATTGTGAAGTAAGCGAAGCAAAAAGTGATAAAGGTCAAATGCGTTGTGATGTGAATATTTCTTTAATGAAAGAAAATGATATTGAATTTGGTACTAAAGTTGAAATGAAAAATATTAATGCATTTAATAGTGTTAAAGCTGCAATTGAATATGAAATAAAAAGACAAAGTGAGATTTTAGATCGTGGAGAAAAAGTTATTCAAGAAACTAGACGTATTGATGAAGATGGCAAAACTTATTCGATGCGAGAAAAAGTAGATGCTGTAGATTATAAATATTTTATAGAACCTAACTTGGCACCAGTAAAACTAACAGAAAAATATAAAGAAACAGTAAGAAATGAAATTCCAGAATTAGAATATTCAAGAATAAAAAGATATTTAGAATTAGGAGTATCTTTAGAAGATGCTGAAACTATAGCTAAAGATAAAAATATTTCAAATTATTTTGATGAATTAATAAGTTTTTCAAATGTTTTATCTTCTGCTAATTGGTTAACTATAGTAATTTTAGGATCTTTAAATAAATTAAATATAAGTATAAACGAATTGTTTATAACTCCTAAGATGCTTTCGAATATAATAAATATGGTTGATAATAAGGAATTATCTAGTCAATTAGCAAAAAAAATAATATATGAAGCAATGGATACAAAAACAGATCCTATGAAAATCATAAAAAATTCAAATATTAAACAAATCAGTAATGAAAATGAACTATTAAGTATAATAAAAGAGATAATTTCTGAAAGTCCTCAACAGGTAGAAGAATATTTAAGTGGTAAAGAAATGATATCGAACTTCTTAGTTGGAAAAGTAATGCAAAAAACAAATAAACAAGCAAATCCAGGAATATCTTTGAAATTAATAAAAGAGGAATTAGAAAGGATGAGAAAATGAATAATCAATATAGAAATTGTTATGCTGGCAAATTAACAGAAGATTTTATTGGCAAAGAAGTTAGAATTGCAGGGTGGGTTGAAAATATTAGAGATCACGGAGGCGTAATATTCGTAGATTTAAGAGATCAATTCGGTACAGTACAATTAGTTAGTAATAATGATGATATTTTTAATGGTATTACTAAAGAATCTTGTATTTCTTTATCAGGAGTTGTTAGAAAAAGAAATGAAGATGACTATAATGAGAAAATTGCTACAGGTACAATAGAAGTATTAGTAAGTAATTTAGAAATTTTAAATGTTGCTGAAAATATTCTTCCATTTGAAGTTATGACTAGTACGAATGTTTCTGAAGAAATCAGATTAAAATATAGATATTTAGATTTAAGAAATCCAAAAGTGAAAAATAATATATTATTTAGATCAAAAGTAATTAATTATTTAAGAAATAAAATGATTGAAAATGATTTTATAGAGATACAGACTCCTATTTTGACAGCTTCAAGTCCTGAAGGTGCAAGAGATTTTATAGTTCCATCAAGAAAATTTCATGGTAAGTTTTATGCTTTACCTCAAGCACCTCAACAATTTAAGCAATTATTAATGACATCAGGATTTGATAAATATTTTCAAATAGCGCCTTGTTTTAGAGATGAAGATGCAAGAAGTGATAGAATTTATGGTGAATTTTATCAACTTGATTTAGAAATGTCTTTTGCAACGGAAGAAGATATTTATAATATTGGAGAAAAAATATTTTATGAAACATTTAAAAAATTTAGTAACAAAAAAATTAGTTCCTTACCATTTAAAAGAATTTCTTATAACGAGTCAATGCTTAAATATGGTACAGACAAACCTGACTTAAGAAATCCTTTAGAAATTATAGATTTAACAGAAGAATTTAGTGATACTGAATTTAAACCATTTAGAAATGTTACAGTAAGAGGAATAAAGGTTGATAATATAGGAAATAAATCTAATTCATGGTTTAATGATTTAGTTGATTATGCTAAATCTATTGGAATGCCTGGGATTGGATATATTACAGTTAATGATGATATGACATTTAAAGGACCTATCGATAAATTTTTATCAGATTTTGAAAGAAAAAGCTTGATTCAAAAAGCTAATTTAATACCTAATTCAGTTTTATTTTTTATAGCGGATAGAAAAAATGCTTCTAAATTAGCAGGATTAATAAGAGATGAATTAGGAAAAAGATTAGATTTAATAGATAAAGATTTATTTGAATTTTGTATAATAAATGATTTTCCTATGTATGAATGGAATGAAGAAGAAGAAAAATATGATTTTACGCATAATCCATTTAGTATGCCAAAGGGAGGACTAGATTCATTAAATAATATTGATCCTAAAGATATAGTCGCAAATCAATTTGATTTTGTATGTAATGGTATAGAACTATCTAGTGGTGCAGTTAGAAATCATAATATCAATATTATGAAGAAAGCATTTAGTATAGCAGGATATGATGAAGAAGTTTTAAAAGAAAAATTTAAAGGCCTTTATAAAGCATTTAGTTTTGGAGCTCCTCCTCATGCAGGTATGGCACCAGGAATTGATAGAATGATAATGTTGCTTTTAGATGAAGAAAATATAAGAGAAACAATAGCTTTCCCAATGACTGCTAATGGAGCAGATTTAATGATGGGTGCTCCAACTGAAGTTAGTGAAACACAATTAAGAGAAGTTCATATTAAAGTTAGAGATAAAAATTAACAGCTAATTAATAGATATAATAAAATACTAGTTTCCTAGTGTTTTTTTTTGTATAATAAATATTAGGTGATAAAAATGTTTGAATACATGGGAGATAGAATATCTAATGCAATAAAAAATATTCGTGGAATGGGGAAAATAACTGAAGAAAATATCAGTGACGCCATGAGGGAAATTCGATTAGCGCTTTTAGAAGCCGACGTAAACTACGATGTTGTTAAAGAATTCATAAAAAATGTTAAAGAAAAAGCTTTAGGAATGGATGTAGCAAAAAGCTTAAAACCAGATGAATTATTTATAAAACTTGTAAAAGATGAATTAGTTAGTTTACTTGGAACTGATTATGTAGAAATAAAAACAGATAAAAAGCCAACAATAGCAATGTTAGTAGGACTTCAAGGAAGTGGGAAAACTACTACAATTGGGAAACTTGCAAATCATTTAAGAAAAAAATATAAAAAAAATCCTTTATTAGTTGCTTGTGATGTTTATAGACCTGCTGCAATAGATCAATTAGTAACAATAGGAAAATCTTTAAATATTGAAGTCTTTACTAGAGGAACGATAAATCCTGTAGATATTGTTAAAGAAGCAGTTATATATGCAAAAGAAAAAAATTTTGATTATATTTTAATTGATACTGCTGGAAGACTTCATATAGATGACAAATTGATGGATGAATTGGTTGAAATAAATAATATTTTAACTGCTGATGAAATATTATTAGTAATTGATGCAATGATGGGTCAAGATGCAATTAATGTTATTAAAGGTTTCAATGAAAAATTACCTTTAACAGGTGCTATTTTAACAAAAATGGATGGTAATACAAAAGGTGGAGTTGCACTATCTGTAAGACATTTAACAAATATTCCGATAAAATTTTTAGGTACAGGAGAAAAAATGGATGGGTTATCTGAATTTTATCCAGAAAGAATGGCGGAAAGAATTTTAGATATGGGAGATATTTTATCAATTGCCGAAAAAGTTGAGGGTGTAATTGATGAAGCTGATGCAGAAAACCTTGCCAAAAAAATGAAAAAAGGTAATTATGATTTAGAAGATTTTTTAAAAAATTTAAAACAAATAAAGAAATTAGGCCCTCTTGAAAATCTATTGAAAATGTTACCTGGTGCTAGAAAAATGGGATTAAATAATGTTAACATAAATCCAAAAGACTTTGCACATATTGAGGCTATAATTTTATCTATGACTCCATATGAAAGAAAGCATCCAGAAGTATTAAAAAATTCTAGAAAATTAAGAATTAGTAAAGGCTCAGGAAGATCTGTTGAAGAAATTAATAGATTATTAAAACAATTCGACCAAATGAAAGTAATGATGAAACAAATAAGCAATGGAAATATGAATTTACCATTTTAAATAAAAAATAGTTGACAAACCAAAAAAAATATCTTATATTTATCTTGACTTTGACAGTAAAAATGTGCAAACCTAGACAAATAAAAGGTTTGCAC
>CAYQJD010000018.1:0-17697 GCA_964417835.1 uncultured Muribaculaceae bacterium | reverse complement strand
ATTATTACTAATTAGATTAATGAAACTTTCTTGTAAATCGCTTGTATCTTGATATTCATCAACACAAATTTCATAGAAACTTTCCTTTAATTCATTTCTAACCTGCTCATTATTTTTTACAATATCAATTGCCATTATACTTATATCATTAAATTCATATTTATTAATATTCTTTTTAAAAGATTTAACTTTTTTATCTAATTTTTTAATAATATTAATGATAGCTTGTACGTAATCTTTTGTATTATATAAATTTTGAAAAATATCATATTTAGAATAATAACATATGTTATTTATCTCTTTTAACGATTTATTTATTGAGAGTTTGATCTCTTTTCCTAAATCAGTTGCGCCTTTTAACATACCAAGAGTTATTGAAGAATTAGTTTTTATACTATCATAATCCTTTGATGTAAACAGTCCATTTAATAAATTACAAGAATCAGAAAAATATTTGCCATCGACCTCACTTTCTAAAGAATATAGTAATCTTTTAATATCACTAATTTTTTCTAGTAATAATTTTTCATAATCTTGAATAATGCTATTTATAAAATTATCATTATAATACTTATCAATATAACTATCTAAAAAATCATCTTTATTTTCAATCAAGTCTATCTTATTATTAATATCTAAAATAGATTTTTTTAAATCTTTGTCATCTTTTACACATAATAAATCAACCAATTTTATAAAATCTTCATCTCTATATTTATATAATTCTTCAAATATATTATCTATCAATTCTTCTTTTTTTAAGTCCACTATACTAGAATCAATTATTGATATATCATTTCCTATTCCTAATAAATAATGATATTTTTTTACAATAGAAAGTGTAAAAGAATCGAATGTAGTTATATAAGCATTATCAATATAATTTAATTCACTTTTTAAAGCTTCATCTTCTAAGCTTGCTTTCTTAATTGCTTTACGTATTCTTTCTTTCATTTCATGAGCTGCATTGTTTGTAAATGTTAAAATCAACATATTTTTAATACTTATACCACTTTTTAATTTTCTAATAACTCTTTCTGTTAATACTGCAGTTTTACCACTACCAGCACCAGCTGAGACTATAATATTTTTTCCACTCTCATTGATTGCTAATTCTTGTTCACTAGTCCATTTTGGCATACTATCACCTACTAATCATTATAACAATTTTATATAAACAAAAAAAGATAAAAACTTTATCTTTAATATTTATATAAGAACGAAAAATTAATCGAGAAAACTTAAATCTTTAATATCTTCTAAATCTTTAATATCTTGGTTTGTCATAAAACATATGTCTTTATATTTACAAAATTCACATCCAATATTTTTTCCATTAATTTTTTTGGGATTAATAATAAAATTACCATTACTAATACTTTCAATACATTCATTAATTTTTTCGTCTGTAATCTTAATAATATTATCTATTTGTTTACTAGTTAATACTTTAGAATATGGGCCAAAACCTTTACTGGTTAATTTCATACCATGTATTAATTCACTATTTTCGTACGTACTATCAAAATCAGCTAGTATACTTTCATTACCTAAACTATAACCCTTTAGTTTTAAACTATCATATTTTAATTCTTTTAGAGTTTTATTATTATTTTTATTAAATTTACCAAATAAAATTTGTTGTAAATAAAAACCTATTATTTCATAATCTTTATCTATATTTTTAGTTAAATATAAATAAACTGGTAATTGCATTGATAAACCATATGGTAAATAATTTAAATTAATATCAACCGTGTAAGTTTTATAATCTATAATTACTATGTTATTGTTTTTCTTTAATAATTTATCTATAAAACCTTTAAAATTAATGTTAATATCCCCAATTTTTTTTTCAATATTAATCTTCTTTTCATAATATGTCTCATCCATATTCATTAAAGTATTTTGATATTTAATAATTTTAATTATAGTTTTTAATTCTTCTAATATTTTATTTATAAAATAATCATTTTTATAACTCTTAGTATAAGGATTATTATTTATAAAATTTTTAACAGTATTATCAAAGTCAAAATCATCTGAAAATGCTTTACTTAAAACATAATGGTATAAATTTCCTATATATGTTTGTAAAGTGGTTTCAAAAAAATCTAGTTTTAATATATTAGATAGATAAAATCTAAAACTACAATGATAATAATTATCCATGCTACTATAACTTAAGTTAAATTTATTATCCAAATATTTATATAAATTATTTTTATCAATACCTCTAAATTTATTATCATAACTCATATAAGGTATTTTATAATTATTATATAAAATACTTAAATCATCATTATAATTATTAAATTTTATTAAACTATCTATAGATTTAGCTAAATATAACTTATTAATTTCACTAGAATATTCACTAAATTTAAAGTTATAAGAAATAACATTCATATTATATTCATCTATTAATAAGCTAGGATAAAATGTTTCATTTAAATGTTTTTCTTTATAAGTTATAACTATATTTTTAACATCAGATATTACTTTATAGTATAATTCTTTATTTATATTGTTCATTTCATAGCTTTTTTCTAAATATTCAGGTTTTATATTATCTGTTATGAAATCCTCATCTTTTATTGTTAAAGGCACTTTATTTAGATTAAATCCTACTAAAAAAACATATTTATTATCATCAATAATATTATTTATTAATTCTATTTCGTTTACAGCATTTTTATATTTTGCATTATCAATATAAGTATTTTTCATAACATTTATAATGTTTTCTTTAACACTTAAATAATCATTAGTAAAATAAAACTTATTAACAACATCCATTAATTTATTATATATAGATTTATTTAATTGTATATTCATATCAAATTTTTTTTCAATAGCTTTAAACAATCCTTGAATATTATTAGATAAATTATTTATAAAGTATTTTCCTATGCTTGTTTGATATAAATTATTTTTATCATTTAAATTTATAGGGATATTGTACATATTAAATATTCTTTTAACAACATTATAATAATTATTATCCATATTTGATATAAAAATATTATTAATATCAATACCATCATAAATTAATTTAGCAATATTTTCTGCAATGAATATAACTTCTTGTTCTAAAGTATCAAATTTATATACATCATGTTTAAAATTTCTATATTGTTTGTTAATAATTTCTAAGTTTTTAACATCATTTAAGATATATTTTTGATATTTAGTTATATAATCGTATCCATATATAAATATTTTTTTATTTTCTATAAGTCTTTCAAATAAATTATCTTGGATCAAATAATTATTTATTTTACTTTTTATATTAAATAACATTTTTAATTTTAAATCTTTAGAATTATTATTACTATAATAACAATTTTCCAAATAAAGTTTTGCAATATTATAATTAATATTTTCTATTTTCATTAATTTATAAATAGTTCTTTCGTCAAAGTCAAATGTTAGTTTTTTTATAAATTCATCTAAGCTAAATATTTTTATATTTAAATATTTACTTTTATTTCTAATATCTTTAATAATATTTTCTTTTAAAAAATTAGGTATTATTAAAATTGAATTATTTATATATTCACGCATACTACCCACCATAAATATTGTATCAAAAATAAAGTATATTTTAAATATAATAAATTTATTTCTTAATGAATTATTAACTTTAAATAAATAAAAAAGAATTGTTAAATTACAATCCTTAAGGAAAAGGTATTTTTATATTATTATTAATTTTCATATTTACTAGTTAGATTAAAATGCTCTTCTAATGTAATCCAGTCTCCATTGTTATAAAGTTTAGTTGCAAGATCAACACCGACATATCTTAGATGCCAAGATTCATATTTATATCCAGTTATATCTTCTTTGCCTTTAGGATATCTTAAAATAAAACCATATTTATATGCATTGTTATGAACCCATTTTCCTTCTTCTGTATATTGAAAATCATCAGAAATTGAATTTAAGTCAAATGCTAGACCTGTTTGATGCTCTGAGTATCCTGGTCTTGCACTATAAGTATCTGCTGCTAGTTTGCCATCTCTATTAACATATTTATTATATAATTTTTCTTGTAAGCTATAGCTTCTATAACCACTTTGTATCCATATATTTAATCCTAAGCTTGTTGCATCTGCTTTCATTATTTTATATTGCTCATAAGCTTCTTTGTCAATGCAAGTTGAACAATATTCTAATCCTTCAGCACTTTTATAAGTGTTTGTAGGAACGTAATCTGCAGGAAGAGGATACGTTTTATTAACAATTAAAATTCCATCTATTATTTTTAGATTACTTGTGTTATCAGTATTTTTAATGCTATTGTTGTTATTGTTATTGGAGTTATTATTATTTGTAATTGGAGGAGCAGTAGTTGTAGTGGTAGTAGTTATATTTTCTTCTTTTGAATTGACTTCAATAGTTGCCTTAGTTTCATTTGACGTATTTTCAAGCTGCGAATTAGCAGGCTTGTTATCTAATTTATTTTCTGTTGTATCAATTATTTTATTAAAGCCAAATTTTATAGTATAAACAGTTAAAAATATTAATAAAGCTAAAATAGTTTTTTTTAAAATGTTTTTCTTTTTATTTGTTGCTTTTTTTATTAAAGCAACAAGAATAATTGTTATAGGTAAAATTATTCCTAAAATATAAAAAATTATATTTATTATTATTTTCATAAATTTACTCCTAATTATTTATATGATGATGTGTAATAGGTGATGTTTCATCTAATGGTAAAAAAGTATATCCATTTTCTAATCCATATTTTATTATTTTTTCAATACTTTCAATATTAGCTTTCTTTATATCGTGCATTAAGACTACAGAATGTTCTCTTTTTTGTATCTCATTTATTACATTTTGTGCAATAGTTTCTGGATCTTTTGTACTTGTATCCATGCTATCAATATTCCAATCAAAATAAATATATCCTAGTTCAGTCATTTTTTTTGTTAAATCCGTCATTATTCCTTTATTAAAACGACTTATAGTATTGCTACTTCCACCTGGAAATCTAAATAGTTTGCTATATGTTCCTGTTTGAGTATAAATAATATCATTCATATTATTAAAATCTTCTATATAGCTTTCAACTGATGAATAAACATTACCATAATTATGACTATATGTATGGACTGCTACTGAATGTCCTTTTTCGTATTCTTTTTTTAAAAGATATTCATAATTAGAAAACTGATGTGTTACAAAAAATGTGACTTTTACATTATATTTATCTAATATATTTAATATATCATCTGTATAAGGACCCGGTCCATCATCAAATGTAATATAAACAATTTTTCCATTTTTTGGTATAGTACTTGTGTCATTATAAACTATAACTTTTCTTGTCAAAACAGTTTTATTTCCACTATTATCATTTACTGTATAATTTATATTGTATTCTCCAATTTTTGATGTATCTAAATTTGATTCAATTATAACATTATTTGTAATATCTCCATCACAATTATCCATTGCACTATAACCGAGTTCCTTATATTCGCTATTTAAATAAATATAATTAGTTTCTCCACCATTTAAAGATATTATTGGAGCATCTAAATCATTATAGTTTATAGTTCTATATACAATTTTTTTATTTCCACTAGAGTCTGAAACACTATAGTAAACTTTGTTATCTTTTGTTTCGGTTTTTACTTTTTCTGTAATATTTCCATCTACGTTATCATAAGCTGAAAAGCCCTCTTCAATATATTCCTCATTTGGGCAAAAAGATTTATTAGTTTTTGTTAATTCAATATTAGGACTTTCTGTATCTTTAATTTCTATTTTTCTTACAACTTTTTTTTCTTCAGAATTATAATTTATTTTATATTCAATAAAATATGTGTTATTTTCTTTTTGGGTTTTTGATACTTCTACTTTGTTGTTTAAATTTTTACAAAATAATTTAATGTATTTATTACAATATTCAGCTTTATAACCTAATTCTTTATATTGCTCATTAATGTTTAGAATAATTTTTTTATTTCCTATTAAACTTAAATAGATTTTTTTTGGCAAAAATAATAATATGCTAGATATTATAATAAAACTAAAAAATGCTATAAGTATTATTTTATACTTCTTTTCCATAAAACCTCACTTTAAGAAAAATAAACTTATTAAATATGGTTATGTTTCATTAATTATTATAAAAGTTCCTAAACATTCTATCATTAGACTAATAAAAATCATTAATATAATAATTGAATCGCTTAAAAATTCTTTATCTATTATTCTGTTAGCTAATAAGGATAAAATTAAAGCTATTAATCCTAATATTGATATGAAAATCCCAATAAAAAGAAGTTTTTTTTCTTTTTTTACAATTGTAAATTTAGAAGCTTCAATTTTAGTTGTTGTGTTTTGTTCATCCATTTTAACTGGAACAGTATTATTTTGAATTGTTCCATTGTTTAAGTATGTTGTTTCTATAAGTTTATCTTTTTTTTCTATTTTCTTTTTTTGAATCAAATCTTTTTCATTAACTTTATTTTTCAAATTATTATTTGATTGTTTAATATTTTTGTTAATATTTTTTTTTGTTGTTTTTACACCTTTCGATGAGGTAAAATTCTTATTGTTAGTGGTTTTAGATACATTATTTTTTTTAGAGCCACTTGTTGATACGTTCTTATTAGAATTAGTAGCTTTCTTTTTATTTAATACTTTATTATTATTTTTTGCTCTATTTTTATTATTAGCTTTATTGATATTTTTATTCTCCATATTATCACCTAAGTTAATTATAATTGTGTATTTATTATTTTTCAAGATAAAAGGAATTTTTGTTGTTAAAGGTTAGTAATATTTATTGGAGATTGTTGACTTACAATCAATTTTATGATTTATTATATTTAAGGAGATAAATATGAAAAAAAGTTTAAAAATGATTGGAATATTCTTAATATGCTTATTGTTTGCTACGATTACTACAAATGCAAAGAGTTATGTTAAAGAACTATTTCAGGCAGGCGATAAAGTGAATATAGATAATGAACTTGATGGAACATCTTTTATCGCAGGAAATATAATTAATGTTAATAAGTCAATAAATGGTATTGGATTTATAGCAGGTAATGAATTACTTATTAAAGGAAATCAAAAATATATTTTTGGAGCAGGTGCTTCAATAAAAATAGATGGAAATATAGAAAATGATTTATTTTTAGCAGGACAATTTATTAATATTTCAGAAAATTCTGTTTTAGGAAGAGATACATATATTGTTGGAGAAGATATTAGTATAGATGGAACTATTCAAAGAAATTTATATATTGCAGCCGATGAAGTAACTTTGAAAGGTACATATAATGGAAATGTTACGATTAATTCAACAAAAATTGAATTAGAAGATGATGTTAAAATATTAGGTACATTAAAATATAATGAAGATGCTTCTATAGGAAATATTAATGATAGTATTTTAACAAAGACTTATAAAAATAAAACTTATGAAGTTGGAATTAAAGACTATATATATGATTTTATTTCTTCTTATTTACATATAACATTGTTAGCTATAATATTAATATATTTATTTGAATCTGTTTTTACAAAATCTTTAGATCAAACTAAAAACTTATCATCAAAAAATATTTTGATTTTATGCGGTAAAGGGTTATTAATATTAATAGGGATACCAATAATTGCGTTTACATTGTTATTTTCTGGATTGTTTGTATCGGTAGGATTAGTTGGTGGATTAGTTTACGGAATATTTGTATATATATCTAATATATTTACAGCATATTTCATAGCTAATATTATTGATAAAAAATGGTTAAAAAAGAATATGAATAGTTATTTACTTATAATTGTTGGACTATTAGTGATTTATATTTTAAAACTAGTTCCTATTTTAGGAGGATTAATTTCATTTATTAGTTTAGTATTTGGTTTAGGTATAATTGGTAATATGATAATTGATATTAAGAAATAAAAAAATGTTGATATTTATTCAACAGTTTTTTTTATATAGAAATTATTATTTTCAACATCAATATTTATATTAGAACCAAAAACTATTTCATCTTTTATAATAGCATTTGCTATTAAAGATTCAATATTACGAGATACAAATCTTTTTAAAGGTCTAGCACCATAATTTATATCAAAACTATTTTCAACAATATAATCTTTTGCTCTATCAGTTAAACTTAAGGTTAATTGTTTATCTCTTAATCTTAATTCTATATTTTTAATTATATTATTTAGAATTTCATAAACTATATCTTTTTCTAATGGTTTAAATATTATTATTTCATCCACTCTATTTATAAATTCTGGTTTAAATGTCTTTTTAATAGAATCATTTATTTTTTCCAAATAATTTTCTTCTTTATTTAAAATGTTTTCGCTACCCAAATTACTAGTCATAATTATTATAGTATTTTTAAAATCTATAGTTCTTCCTTGACCATCAGTAATTCTACCATCATCTAGAATTTGTAAAAGAATATTAAAAACATCTTTATGTGCTTTTTCGATTTCATCAAATAGGATAATACTATAAGGATTACGCCTTACAGCTTCTGTTAATTGACCACCCTCATCGTATCCAACATATCCCGGAGGAGCTCCTATAAGCCTTGATACTGAGTGAGCTTCCATGTATTCACTCATATCAATTCTTATCATGTGCTTTTCGTCATCAAATAATTCATATGCAAGGGTTCTTGCAACTTCTGTTTTTCCAACACCAGTAGGTCCTAAAAACATAAATGAACCAATAGGTCTATTAGGATCTTTAATCCCAGCTCTTGCTCGTTTGATTGCTTCGCTAACTAGATATAATGCTTCATCTTGGCCTTTAACTCTTTTTTTCATATTATTATATAAGTTAATTAATTTTTCTTTTTCACCACCAACTAACTTATTTATAGGAATATTAGTCCATTTGGATATTATTTTTGCAATTGATTCATCATCTACAACATCACTTAATATGTTTCTTTTATTACTATTATTTAGTTCTTCCAATTCGCGTTTTAATTCAGGAATTATTCCATGTCTTAGTTTTGCAGCAGTTTCTAAATCATAATTGCTTTCAGCAACTTCTAATTCATAGTTTTTTTGTTCTATTTGTTCTTTTTTCTTACTAATTTTATCATTTATATTTTTTTCATTTTCCCAATCTTTTCTTAAAATATTTTCTTTTTCTTTAAGTTCAATAAGTTTATTATTAATTTCTTCAACTCTTTTTTTACTTAATTCATCTTTTTCATGTTTTAATGCTTGTTTTTCAACTTCTAGTTGCATTATCTGTCTTGTTAAAGAATCTAATTCAGTTGGAACAGATTCCATTTGAACTTTAATTGTTGCACAAGCTTCATCTATTAAGTCTATGGCCTTATCTGGTAAAAATCTACTAGTTATATATCTGTCAGATAAAGTAGCGGCCGCTACTAATGCTTTATCTTTAATTGTTACTCCATGATATACTTCAAATCTATTTTTTAGACCTCTCAAAATAGTAATTGTATCTAATACAGTAGGTTCTTTTACTTGAATTTTTTGAAATCTTCTTTCTAATGCACCATCTTTTTCTATATATTTTCTATATTCGTTTAGAGTAGTTGCTCCAATACAGTGAATCTCGCCTCTTGCAAGCATAGGTTTTAACATATTACCTGCATCCATAGCACCTTCTAAAGCTCCTGCTCCAACTATCATGTGTATTTCATCAATAAATAAAATAATTTCGCCATCAGATTCTTTGATTTCTTTTAAAACGGCTTTTAATCTTTCTTCAAACTCTCCTCTATATTTAGCGCCAGCAACTAAAGCTCCCATGTCTAATTCCCATATATGTTTACTTTTTAGACTATCTGGCACATCGCCTTTAATAATTCTTAATGCTAAGCCTTCTACGATAGCAGTTTTACCTACGCCTGGTTCTCCAATTAAAACAGGATTATTTTTAGTTTTTCTTGATAGGACTCTAGTAATATTTCTAATTTCGTCATCTCTACCTATAACAGGTTCGATCTTACCATCTTTCGCAAAGGCAACAATATCTCGGCCATATTTTTCTAGAGGTTTTTTCAAATTTTCTTCATAAGGATTTTGTTCCATAAAATCATTTCCTTTCTTAAAAAAGATTATATCACTTTTTTAGCACTTGTCAACACGAAGTGCTAAAATGTATTAAAAAAATTAGCAATTAATTTTTTCACCATAAGGTACCGTAATATATCTTGGCTCAAATTCAGCCAATTAAATCCTTATACTTTTTTTCATCTTTTAATACATCTATAAAAAAATTTTAAATCTCTAAAATTTAAAATCTCTTTAAAAATTTATTGTAGTATGATATTATTAATTAGAGATAACACATGTTATTTTAAGGGGAAATGTTATGAATGCTAAAATAAAAAAAGAAGATTTAATAAAGGGTGCCATTAATATTATAAGAACAAAAGGCCTAGAAGAATTGTCTGCTAGAAATTTGGCACGTGAAGTTGGATGTTCAACTCAACCAATTTTTAGGATATTCGAAAATATGGATGACTTAAAAAATGCAGTTTATGATGACATCTATGAAATACAAAATAAATATCTTTTAAGAGAAAATAAACATCAAGTACCTTTTATTGGAATAGGTTTATATTATATAGAATTTGCCAAAAAAGAAAAAAATTTATTTAAATTCTTATTTATGTCTACTTGTTCAAAATATAATAATATTTTAGATATGGCTGAAAATGAACAGGGAAAAAAGTATGCTTTAATGATAGAAAAATCTACAGGTTTAAGCAACGAATCTTCTAAACAAATATATATCAATACCTGGTTAATTATACATGGAATAGCTTCAATGATGGCAACTACTAACTCTGAATTGTCAGAAAAAGAAATAGAAACAATTATATTTGATGCATTTAAAGGGTATAGACAAGTATTAATGAATAAAGAATTAAATAATAAATTTAAAAAATAAGAATCATTTTAATTTTCTTAATTTATCAATTAGTTCTTTTTTATTTAATATAATTTTATAGTTATTTATATTATCAGTTAATAAATATTTTTTATTTTTTTTAAGAATTATATATTTGCTTTTACAAGTACTATTATATTCGCTTACAAATCCAAGATTTCTAATTTTACTAATAAGTTTAATATCATCAAAAAGAATATTAAAATCAAGAATATCTTTTTTTAAGGCTATTAAATTTTTTTCATTTAAAACGTTTATTAACCTTTCAAGTCCTATTGCAAATCCTATTGCAGGAATATTTTTATTATTATCGTCTTTTATGATTGAATTATATCTTCCTCCTCCACATATTGTATTGATGTACCCTAACTCAGGAATTTTAGTTTTTATTTCAAAAACAGTATTTGTATAATAGTTTAAACCTCTTACTAAATTTTTATTTATTATATATTCAATTTTCATATCTTTTAATATATCAATTATTTTTTTAAATCTTTTTTTAGATTCATTATCAACAAAATCTTCTATTTTAGGAGATTTTAGTACAAATTCTTTTCTTTTATCAATTTTACAATCTAATATTCTTATTGGATTGTTTTTGTATCTTTTTTGACAATCTGTACATAAATCATTTAAATGCTTTTTAAAATATGATTTTAAAGATTTTTCAAATGAATTTATATTTTCTTTACTTCCTAAATTATTAATATGTAAAATAATATCATTCAGTCCTAGTGTTTTTAAAATATCAATTGCTAAACATATTACTTCTACGTCTCTTTTATAATCATTACTATTAAAAAGTTCTACTCCAAATTGCTGAAATTCTCTATATCTACATTTTTCTATATTTTCTTGTCTAAACATAGGACCATAATAATATAATTTTGATATTTTTTCTTTTTTATATAATTTATGTTCTAAATAGCTTCTAATTATTCCAGTGGTCCCCTCTGGTCTAAGAGCGATTTTATTATTAAATTTATCTTTAAAATTATATAGTTCTTTTGAAATTATATCGGTATTTTTACCAATAAGATTAAAATATAACTCTGTTGATTCGAAAATAGGTGTTCTTATATATTTAAAATTATAAAGTTTACAAATGTTAATTATCTTATTTATAATATCTTGCCATATTATACTATTTTCTCCATATAAATCATAAGTACCTTCATTATTTTTAAAACACATATTAATTTATTCCTTTCTTTATATATAGTATTTTCTATGTTTGTAAATCCAAATTTATTCTGTTAATATATATATTAGTGATATAAATGAAAAAGAACGAAAAAATTGATATTCTTTACGAAGATAAATATATTATTATAGTAAATAAACCACCTCATATGCTCTCAATAAGTACAGACAAACATGAACAGAATACTTTATATAAACAAATTTCAGAATATGTGAAAAAACAACATAAATCTAATAAAATATTTATAGTACATAGATTAGACAAAGATACTAGTGGAATTATGATTTTTGCTAAAAGTGAAAAAATAAAAAAAATATTACAAAATAATTGGGAAAAAGTAGAAAGAAAATATGTCGCTTTAGTAGAAGGAGAGGTAAAAGATTCTAATACTATTCAAACTTATTTGAAAGAAACTAAAGATCATTATGTTTATTCATCCAAAGATGGCAAATTGGCAATAACTGAGTATAATTCGATTTGGAATAATAAAAATTATAGTTTATTAAATATTAATATTTTAACTGGAAGAAAAAATCAAATTAGAGTTCATATGAAGGATATTAATCATCCTATAGTAGGAGATAAAAAATATGGTAGTAATAAAAATTTATTTAGAAGACTTTGTTTACATGCAACAAGTTTAAGATTTAAACATCCAATAACAAATAAAATGATTACCATAACATCGCCATATCCAAAAATGTTTGATAATGTAAAATAAAATAAATATACTTTTAATAAATTGCAAATTCCTCATTTTCATGTTAGAATAGCCATAGAAATGAGGGCTTTTTATGAATCCAAGATCAAAAAATTCAAATCCATTTAGTCTATATCAAGAATATGATTTGGCTGATGGAGCATATGGCAATGATGATGGAGTTATTAATGGTATAGGCTTAGAACAAAATGAAAATGTATTGAATAAAACTCAATCAAATCAAGAATATAATTTGAATGATGGTGCTCATGGTAATGATGATGGAGCTATTAATGGTGAAGATTTTAAACAAGATAATACTGAATTAAATAATAATTCTTCAGAAAAAGAAAACTTAAATAATGATCCAACTAAATCTTTTGCTTCTGCTATCGAAAATAATAATAAAGAATCTATTAATTTAGATGATTTATATTTAGAATATAATGAAATTTCTTTAAAGATTTCAAAATATATAAATGAGACAGATAAAAATTTTAAAAATAAAAAAGAAGAAGAATTAAGACATAGAGCAAGATTAATTGAAGAAAAAAATAATTTATCAAAAGAAGATCAATACAAATTTGGAAAAGAATATGATTTAAAAATAGCTGAAAGCGAGGAAAGAATTAGAACTTTAACTAATATTAGTGAAGAAAGAAAATCAGCTTTATTTGAAGAAAGAGAATTTTTATTTAAGGTTATTGGTACTACTGTAAAAAAATTAGAAGAAAATTTATTTGAATTAAATGTCAAAAACAGAAGGCTTGAATTTGATTTAAGAGAAATGGCTTATTCTCGTCAAACTGATTATATTAAGTATAATGAATTAAATAAAAATATTAAAGATAATAAACATATAATTGAAGAAATAAGTTTATTAATAGAAAAATATAAAGCAGAAAAGCAAAGATTATATGATAATACTGATTATTTATTTAGATATAATTCTGATATAGAGAATATTTTAAATACTCCAAAAACAGAAAGTGCTACTGAAAAAAAAGAACAGCCTAAAAATAATGATTATAGTTCTAACAATTTGTTTGATAAAATAAAAGATAGTTTAGATGAATCTATGACTAATGAACAATTAAGCAATTTAGTATCTAATTTGCAAAAACTTATGATGTTAAAGTTTGATGAAGACCAAAATAAATTTGAGGAAGATTTAAAAAATAAAAAAACAGTAGAAGAAAAGATAAAAAGAATTTCCGAAAGAGAAAAAGAAATAGAAGATTATAAAAAATTATTTTCTTCCGAAAACAATAAAATTGATGTAGTTTTAAAAAAAGGGTATGAAACTATTAAAAATGATATTAGTCAAAAATTTTTGAGTGCTAAAGAAAAAGGAGAATACGCATTTAAAAATAGTGATTCTCTAAAAGACTCACTTCTATATATTAATAATAATATAAGAAGTGATAAAGATCTTAAAGAAAGTTTTAAAATTCTTTTAGAAAATCTTAAAGAAAGAGTAAATGATAATAAAAATGATGAACAAAATTTAATAGAAAATAAAAATTGGACAGATAGTATGAATGATTTTGTTAATTCATTTAATTTAGATCGTAATAAAATATTGCCTTATATTAATGCATTTGCAAAAATTCAAAATCCAGATGTTGAAATCGATAATAATTTTAGTATTGGCGAAGATTTAAGTAAGAAAACTCCTAGTCCAAATGATGGTTCTAAAAAATCTGGAGATAATAATCCAACAAAAGATGAAGGCACACAAACTGATGGTAAAGATAAACCAGAAAATGATGGTAAAAAAGATGATGAGAATTCTAAAGGGAAAGAAAATATTCCTAAAAAAATAAGACGTAAGGTAAAAAAAGTAGAGAAAGTTTCAAACGAATGGTTTAAAAAACACCCTAAATTAAAGATTATTTTAATTGGTTTAGGTATAGCTTTAGGAGTTGGTGTAGGTTCTCAACTTATTGGGGCAGCATTAATGATGATAAATTCTTCATTATGGCATGCTTTACCATTTGCAAGAACTACACTTCATTCTGCAAATTTATTCTTATCTAAAATAGTTGGTTTAGGAAAATGGAAATATATTTCAGAAAGTGGACTTTATAAATTGGGAGGAAATGTTGGTGCATTATCATTATATAAATCTGCTGGGGCTTATCTAACATCTGCATTACCATTATTGGGTGGAGTAGGCATCGGTATTAAAAAAATAATTGATTCTAGAATAAAAGATAATGTTAAAGATCTTGAAGAAAAAGGAAAAGCAAGAGAAGAAAAACAAAGAAAAAAATTGGAAAAACAAAATGAAAAAGAAAACAATTATATGGATCAAAGAGACAACGAAATAGATAGTAAATTTTCTAGATTTATTGAGAAAATAAAAAAAGAATATAATTTATCTGATAAGGAAGCGTTAGAATTAATTCAAAAAAAGATGTCTTCCACTTTTGATAACAATCCCGTTGAGGAATCAAAAAGTATACCACAAAAAGACGAAAATGAGGCTGAACTAAATCAAGAAGAAACTAAAATACATAATTTATAGAATAAAAAAGGAGAACTTATGGAAAAAGATACAATGATTACTCTTGATGATGATACAATGTATGTACTTCTAGACGAAACCGAAATAGAAGGAACAAAATATTTCTTTGCTGTTAAAGTTGATAGTGAAACAAAAAATCCCACGACGGAGTATGAAATTTTTGAAGAAGAAGTTGAGGATGGAGATACATATATGTCTGCTTTAGATGAAAGTGATTTTAAACAGGCTGTTCTTATAGATTTTACTAATAATTACATGAAAATGGCTGGTAATATAGTAGATGAATATGAATCAAAAGAAATTGAAGAAGAAGCATAGCGCTTTTTCTTTTTATATTATTTAAATATTTGTAAATAATAATAATAAATATAGTATTTAAATAGAATTAAAGTTATAATATATTTGAGGAAGTGAAGTATGAATATTGTAGTAAATAATGTAAATATATTTTATATTGTTTTAATTACTTTTGTATTAAGTTTAATATTAGTTCCTTTTATAAGGGATATAGCGATACATATAAATGCTTTAGATATTCCAAATAAAAGAAAAGTTCATAAAAAACCAATGCCTCTTTTAGGAGGACTTGCAATATATTTTTCTTTTCTAATTGGATATATGTTTTTTGCGCCAATAACAACACAAATGATTTCTGTATTAATTGGTAGTTTTCTAATAATTATTTTAGGCATAATTGATGATATAAATCCATTAAAAGCAACTACTAAATTATGGGGACAGATCGTAGTTGCGTTTATAATAGTGTTTTATGGTAAAATTTATATAAATGAATTAACTATTTTTGGAATGATTATAGATTTAGACATTTGGGCTTATCCTATATCTTTATTTATTATAATTGCTTGTATAAATGCTATTAATTTAGTAGATGGCTTGGATGGTCTTGCAGCAGGGACAAGTTCTATATATTTTATAACTATATGTATTATTTCTATATTATTAGGTAGAACAGAGAGTTTAGGATTTATTTTATGTTTAATTATGTTAGGAGCAACTTTAGGATTTTTATATTATAATTTTAATCCAGCAACCATTTTTATGGGAGATACTGGAAGTATGTTTTTAGGTTTTATGATAGCAGTAATTGCACTATTAGGATTTAAAACAGCAACTTTAACATCTTTTATAATTCCTATATTGATTTTGTTTATTCCTATATTAGATACATTACTTGCTATATTAAGAAGGTTAATAAAAGGAGAATCTATTGGAAAGCCAGATAAAGAACATTTACATTTTCAATTATTAAATAAAACATCTTCAGTTAAAAAAACTGTTTTAATAATATATCTTATAAATATATTATTTAGTGCAGTTTCTATACTTTATTCTATAGGTTTAGCCGATTTAGCAATTATACTTTATATAATATTAATGGTTTTAGTATTGTTCTTTATTTTAAAAACAGATATTTTATATAAACATGATAATAAATAGATTATTGAATATAGAAAAATTATTTTCTATATTTTTTTTATTAAAGAAATATATTATACTTATAATAGGTGTTATAGATGAAAAAAAGAATATTATTTTGTAGCAATTCTTTGGCCTTTGGCGGTGTAGAACAAGCTTTGGTCAATCTTTTAAATGAAATAGATTATGAAAAATATTGTGTTGATTTAGTATTAGATCATAAAAGTGGAGAATTTTTAGATAGGATTAATAAAAATGTAAATATTTTAGAGTTTAAAGTTTATAATGATAAAAATATATTCTTAAGAAAAATAAAGAATTTTAAAAATCAAATAATATGGAAGCTAAAAAATAAAAATAAATATGATTGTGCAATTTGTTATGCAACATATTCTTATTCTGCTAATAAATTAAGTAGAATGTCTTCTAAAAATGCAGTTTTATTTATTCATAGTGATTATACTTTATTATATACTGAAAAAGAATTAAAAACTTTTTTTGATACAAGAAATATTAATTTGTTTAAAAAAATTATATTTGTTTCTAATGAAGCTAAACTTAATTTGAGCAATTATTATCCAGAAATAAAAGATAAGTCTTTAGTAATAAACAATTTGATAAATAAAAACGACATATTACTAAAATCTAAAATCAAGATTTCAGAAAATATTGATAAAAAAAATATTAATTTATTATTTGTAGGAAGATTAGATGAAACATCTAAAAATATAATGTTACAGTTAAAATTGATTAATAAAATAAAAAATAAAATAAATAATATTCGATTATATATTATAGGCGATGGAACTGATAGAAGTATATATGAAGATTTTATAAAAAAGAATAAATTAGAAGAATTTGTATTTTTATTAGGATACAGATCTAATCCT
>CAYQJD010000017.1:0-19150 GCA_964417835.1 uncultured Muribaculaceae bacterium | reverse complement strand
ATTGCCTAATCTCTCTCTTTTTTTATTAGTCCTTGACAAAGGGTTCATTTTATAAAGTAGTCTAATTTCTTTCTTTTGTTTTATATTCTTTTTTCATATTTCTTAAGAATGTTAATTTTGAACGTCTAACTTTTCCTTTTTTAATAACGGTTATACTATCAACATCTGGACTATTTACTGGGAATATTCTTTCTACTCCAACACTTCCAATTTTTTTTCTAACTGTAAATGTTTTAGATACAGAACCTCCAGAAATATTAAATACTATTCCTTCAAAATATTGAATTCTCTCTTTTTTTCCTTCATTAATTCTAACACCAACTTTAACAGTGTCTCCAACTCTAAACTCAGGAATATCAGTTCTAATTTGTTCTTTATTAATTTTTTCAATCAAACTATTCATTAGTAACCTTCCTTTCTCTAATATAAATTTTTTCTAATCATAAGTATTACTTAGCGGATTACGCTTTTTCTAAAGCAATAGTATTGTACCACAATAAAAATTTATATGCAAGAACTAAATCTTTAACTCAAAGGATTTAAATAAATTATAAATAATATTAAATTTAATAAAAAAAGATTGGAAAGTAAATAACACTATTTTTCATTTAATTTACTTAACAAATCTTCTGCTTTTAATCTTTCTTTGTTTTTATTTATTTCTTTCAAACTATCTAACTTCGACTTTAACTCTTCTTGTTTTAAAGTTGTTTCCCTCTTCTTTTTATCTAATTCTTCTTTTAATTTGTCTAAATTAATTGCATCTTTTTTTGCAGGTTCAAGATTTTTTAGATTATTCTTTTCTTGATCATCTTCTATATTAGGTTCTTCTACACTATTTAAAGGCTTTTGATCAATCTCATTAACATTCTCTTTATTCTCAGTTTCATCTTGCTTTTCTGGAATTATTTCATTTTTTATATCTTCATCAACATTCAAATTATCTAAAACTTTATCCAATTTTATAGTACTAGTATTATCTCCAACAAATACTGAACTAAATTGTTCATTTTTCTCGTGAACTTTTTTAACAACATTTTCTACATACTCATCTACATTTGGTATATCAGCTGAAATCACTTCTGGTTTTGGGTTTTCTATTGAAGTTTCTATAACAGGGGGAATTTCTATTTTATTTAATGCAGTCTCTAATGTTTTGTTTTCGCTTTTTTCACTTTTTTCACTTTTTTCACTTTTTTCATTATTTTCAATATTTTGCGAAATTTCTTCTTTAATTTCTTTATCTTTATTTTCTTCAATTTTATTAATTGGTATATCATTTAGTTTATTATCTTCTGACTTATTTTCAATTATATTTTCATTGATACTTTTATTTTCTATATTAGGTTCTTCAATTATTTCTTTTTTATTCTTTTTTGATTCGCTAGGCTTTCTTAGACTAAAAATTAAAAGAACCATAAATATAAATAATAAAACAGCTCCAACTATATATACTGTAGTTAACGCATCTGTATCTCCATACAGCTTATCCAAAAAACTTAATATATTGCTCATAATCTAGCCACCTCTTTATTATATTAATATTATATTATACAAATCTAATATTATCAATCTTATAAATAAAAAAATGTAAACAAAAAGTGAAATAAATTATTTCACTTTTCATTTTTATTCATTTACAGCAGCTTTTAATTTACTTCCAGCTTTAAATGAAACAACATTTTTTGCAGGAATAACAATAGGTTCTTTATTTAAAGGATTAACTCCGTTTCTTTCAGCTCTAGTTTTATTACTAAATACACCAAATCCAACCAAAGTAACTTTTCCTTCTTCAATTAAACCTTTTTCTATTCCTTTTAAAGTAGCGTCTAATGCTCTTTGAGAATCTGCTTTTGTTAATCCAGCAGTTTCAGCTATAAATTCTACTAATTCATTTTTTGACATATAATTCCCTCCCATTTTTATAGTCATCTAGGGCTTTACCCTACATATAAAGAGTAACAAATATTTTTTTATTTTGCAAGAGATATAATAAAGTTTTTCACTTTTTTAGTATATTTTTTATATAAGAGTAAATTTCAGGGTCTTTACAGTTATCAAAAAAATAGTTAATAAACTGTGGTCTATTAATTGTAGAATGCAAAAAATCTTGATCAATTTCTTTAAGTATTGTTAACAAATCTTTATGTGTTATCCTTTTTATCTCATCTAGTTTAAGTCTGTTTGCAGTTTCACTTTCTTTTCTTTCTTTTGGATACCCGCCTCCAAATTGTTGAGAAAACAATTTTTCAAATATATAATCCAAATTTAACTCACTACCCCAACCAAAGCCTTTAGCAAATGGAATACTAATAGCATTTCCTGCATTAATTTGACTAAATAAATAAGCATCTAAAGAATTTTCTACTAAACCACAAGTTATATTTGGGAAACTATTTAAACTCATCATAGCACCACACCCTGTTCCACAGCCTGTAACTATAAAATCTACACATTTTGTATTTAAAAGTATTGCACTCAACAATCCAACTTGAACATATGTTAAAGTATTATCTTGTTCTGTCATACCAAAGTTAATAATTTCACAACCTTTAGCACTTCTTTTTAAGCTCTCAAAAATTATTTCATTTTTAGAACATTGGCTGTTTTCATTAATCAATCCTATTTTCATCTTTATCACCTTTTATATTATAACAGTTTTAAATAATAAATTAAAACATATATTTTATTATGAAAAATAAATTTTTTAAATCAACATTAATACTTATGATAGGTTCACTATTAACAAAACTATTAGGTTTTATAATAAAAATATTCTTTACTAGAACAGTTTCCCAAAATGATATAAATCTTTATAGTATTATAATGCCAACATATTCCTTACTAATTACTTTAGCACAATTAGGATTACCTCTTGCTATATCAAACATAATAGCTTCCAATAAAAAAAGTAGCAAAAAAGTATTATTTTCTATAATACCAATATCTTTAATTATAAATATTTTATTAATATGTGCTATATTTTTAGTTGCGCCTTTTATATCGAATACTTTATTAAAAAATAAGGATGCTTATTACCCTATAATATCTATAGCCTTTGTCTTACCATTTATATCTTTATCAAGTATAATAAGAGGATACTTTTTTGGAAAGCAAAAAATGTTCCCACACACTTTATCAAACATAATAGAACAAATAGCAAGATTATTAATAATACTAATAATTTTACCAAAAGTTTTAAAATACGGAACAATAGTAACAGTATCCATATACATATTACTTAATATAATATCAGAAATTATCTCAATTATAGTATTCCTAATGTTTGCTCCACGTAATTTTATAATAAAAAAAGAAGATTTAAAACCAGATATAAGTATAGTAAAAGAAATAATGGGTATTGCTATACCTACAACTTCTAGTAGAATAATTGGAAATATTGGTTATTTTTTTGAACCAATAATATTAACTTTTGCTCTTTCCTTAGTAGGATATTCCAACCAATATATACTAAATGAATATGGTACCTATAATGCTTATGTTTTAGCATTACTAACAATACCTTCATTCTTTGTAATGGCTTTAAATACTTCTTTAGTACCCGAAATATCAAAATATAGTAGCAATAAAAAATTAATAAAAAGAAGATTAATTCAATCACTATCTATATCATTTATTATTGGATTATTATCAAATACAATCGTATATATTTTCACAGAAAAACTATTATTACTTATATTTGATACAACTAGTGGTATTGAATATATAAAATTTCTAGCTCCATTTTTTGTATTTTTATATTTAGAAGGCCCTCTTGCAAGTACTTTACAGGCATTAAATTATGCTAAATATACTATGACAGTTACTATAATTACAACAATAATAAAAATGTTAACATTATTTATATTTAGTTTATTACATATAGGATTATATGGTTTACTAATTTCAGAAATAATAAATATATTTTTAATAATATACTTAAATTCAAAAAAAATACTAAAAATATTAAAATAAAAAGAATATATTTCAATTCTTTTGCTATTATCAGCTTTACTCTTTTTAAGAGTTATCATATATTAATTTTTTTCAATAAAGAAATCTTAATTATCCAAATATAGTAACTAATGCATAAGATAATCCAATAATAATTGGTATTATAATAAACATTGATACTATAAAATAAAACGATTTATTATTTTCTAATATATTTTTCATAAAAATTCCTTTCTAATTCATGACTCTTTTAAACATTTTTTCTAATTCATATTTTGTAAAAGTTATTATAGTTGGTCTTCCATGAGGGCAATTATATGGATTATCACATAGTACTAAATCATCAAGTAAAGAATTCATCTGTTCTTCATTAATTCTAGTATTTCCTTTAACACTCATTTTACAAGCAAGAGTTTTTGCAATACTATCATTAAATTTTACTCTATCAATATTATAATCATTTATAGTTAAGTCTACAAGTTTTTCTATGCTTTCTTTTTCATAGCCTTCTATTAACCATGTAGGGTGTGCTTTAATAATAATAGTGTTTAAACCAAATTCTTGAATATCAAAACCCATATTAATTAAAATATCTTTCCTTTCATTTAGCTTTAAATAATCTGATCCAGTAAGTTCTATTGTTATAGGTATTAATAAATCAATTATATTGACTTTTTCTTCTTTTAACCCTTTTAAAATACGTTCATAATTAATTCTTTCTTGTGCAGCATGTTGATCAATCAAATACATATTTGAATCATTTTCAGCAATAATATATGTTCCCATTACTAATCCAACTGGATATAATTCTAACTTTTTTATTTCAATATTTTTTTCATTTTCTAAAGTTTTATTTGTTTCAACTGCTTTTACTACTTTTTTAAAATCAAATTTAACTTGTTCATCGTTTAAAGAAGTAATATTATTATTTACAACATATTCACTTACTTCGGGCATTTTTATTTCAAAATCTTTTTTTACTTCTTTTACTTCTACTTTAGGTATAAGTAAAGATTTATATAAAAGATCTTTTATAGTATTAGTTATTATTTCATTTAATTCATTTTGTTTAGAAAATTTTATATCTTGTTTTGTAGGATGTATATTTACATCTATTATAGTAGGGTCTGTATTTATTAATAATATTACAATTGGATATTTTATATCAGGTTTATATGTATAATAGCCATCATTAATTGCTTTGTTTAATTCTATATTTTTAACTACTCTACCGTTAACTATAGTAGTTAAATGATTTCTATTAGATTTTAATACACTAGGTTTACAAATATATCCAATAATATCATAATCTTCACTTGAAGCTTTTAAACTTATCATATTGCTACTAACAATATATCCATATATTTCATGTATTGTTTTTAATAAATTATTACTTCCACTAGTATTTACAATTATTTTATCGTTATTAATTAAAGTGAATTTTATTTCAGAATGCGCTAAAGCTAATTTTTCTATATACATTACTATATTTGATAACTCTGTTGCTTCACTTTTTAAATATTTTAATCTTGCTGGAGTATTATAAAACAAATCTTCTACAATAAACTCAGTTCCAATTCTAGAATCAGAATCATTTACACTAATAAGTTTCCCACCATGAATTATAATTTCAGTTCCAATTCCACCAGTACTAGTTTTTAATCTAACTTTAGAAACACTTGCAATACTTGGCAAAGCTTCTCCTCTAAATCCTAATGTATTTATAAAAAATAAATCATCATCTTTTAATAATTTGCTAGTAGCATGCCTAGAAAAAGAAAGTTTAGCATCTTCTCTTTCCATACCACAACCATCATCTATTACAATTATTTTTTTTATTCCACTATCCACTAGTTCAATTTTTATACATTTAGAATTTGCATCAATACTATTTTCAACAAGTTCTTTTACTACACTTGAAACTCGCTCAATTACTTCTCCTGCAGCAATCTTATTAGCAAGATTTTCGCTCATTATTTTTATTTTACTCATGATTTTCCCCAAAAACACTTTCTCTTCTACTTATAAATTCTTTATTTAAATTTTTTATACCAATCTTACATTTATTTTTTATATTAATAAACCCAAAACCATTTATACATAAATCTGTATTATCTTTAATATCTACTTCATAATCAAACACTAATTTTTTATAAAATTTCTTTATATTAATATTTTCATAACAATAAATAGTTATACTAGTAGAATTATTAAATTTAATATAAAACTTATCTATAAAAATAATTTCATCTTTCTTCATATTAAATGTAATTGGTTTAATTATATTTTTATATTTACTTTTAATATTATAATCATTATATAAAAAACCTGGACTATCATAAATAGTTAAATTATTCATTAATTTTAATTTAATAAATTCTAAAGTAGTATTTTTTTTATTTGAAACTGTTAAACTATCTAAATTACAATCATATATTTCATTAATCTTATTAATAAACGTACTTTTACCCGAATTAGTAGGCCCTAGCAAAAATATATTATTTATTTTTTTATTTATTAAATAATTAACAAAGTGTATTACATTATCCTTTTTTATACTGCTTATAAAAACTATATTTTCAATATTATAAATTTTTTTTAATTTATTTTTAATTTTTTCTTTATAAATAGATTTATTAAATAAATCTATTTTTGATATCAATAATAACTTAGGTTCTCTAATTTTATTATATAAATTAATGTTAGTTTCATTAATATTTAATATATCTATCATAAATATATTGAATTTATTATTTTCATTAACATAGTTTAAAATATATTCATTACTTAATTCTTTATCTTTAATAGTAATATCACCATAATGAGTAAGTCTAAAACATCTTTTACAATAATTAGAATTTTCTATCTTTTCCTGAGGTATAAAACCAGATTCTAATTCATTCTCAGTTTGTAATATACTACCACAACCAGCACATATTTTATTCATAATACTTACCTTTTCTAAATAATTTTTTATCCGTTAATTTATTTATTATAAAATTTTCAAAATATCTCCCAATTTTAGTAGAAACATATTCTTTAGTACCTATTGGATTAATAAAAATACTAATAAAATTCATTCTGTTAGCAGTCCAAACGTCATTTATTAATTCATCACCAATACATGCTATTTCATTATCTTTGAATTCATTTATCTCAAATATTTTTTTATATTTTTTTGTTAAAGGTTTAAAAGAAAGATATGCAGAATCAACACATAAGTCTTCTTTAAAAGGTTGTACTCTTTTTTTACTACTATTACTTACTATATATATTTTAAATTTCATATCTTTTAATTCTTCAAAAAGATCAATTAATTTTTTATCTGGTTTTTTTAAAGTTAAAGGCGCTATAGTATTATTTAAATCAAATATCAAACATTTAACATGATTTTTTTTTAATGTTTTATAATCAATAGTATAAATACTTTTTGTATATATATCTGGAACAAATTTATCAAACATATAACCACTCTTTCTTTTAATTCAATTTTAACATATTTGATATATAAAAAAAAGTTAGAATTTTCTAACAATCATCACATAAATATATAAAAAGTTTTATATCTAAAGGAATTTCTTTTAATAACTATACTCAATATAATATAAACTTAATGATAAATCATATTAATTCAGTTAAAAGAGATTCTTTAAATGGTAAAAATATATAATACTCTTATGAAAGATTTTTTACCTCAAGAATTTATGGATATGCTTGATACTGATGAAATTAAATAAGAAAATATCACATTAAAAGATACTTTGTTTAATTTCAAAAAGAAAAGATGATACCCAGAATATTATCTTAAATTGACTCAAGTATGAGTCGGAAACTAATAAAATATCACATTTCTATTCATTGACATTTGATTTTTCAAAAATTCTTGAAAAATCTTTTTCGTGTAATTTAAAATACTATATTTCATTAATATATTATTACGTTTAACTTTGCATTTGACTAAAAGGGAAATTAATTTTTAACCTACAAATATTAATCATTTATTAGCAAGCTGAAGTATCAATAATAAAAGGACATGTTTCACTACCATTATCTTTATCACATTGTTCTTTTATATCAATACATTTTTTCAACATTATTACTGGGTTATTTAACGATTCTCCACATGGACTAAGATCGGAAGTATATATAACTCTTTGTGAATCTGGCTTATCATAATACTTAAAACAACCAATTGTAACATAATCACCTGACTTATCTTCCTTATCATCCCCTAAACTTATGCTTCCAAAAAATAATGTTATAGTCATATTTTTATTCTTCGCAAAGTTATAATATAAATCAAATAACCAATTTCCATTAATAGATGATGCTCGGATTATAGAAGAATAATTTATAGTGCCAATTAATGTATAAATATTAATATAATTTCCAATATCTTGTCCTTTCCCGCCAGAATCTCCACTTGTTTCAAAAAGATAATTAGAGTTCTCAATAATATTATCATAATCTACTAAATCATAATTTGATAATGTTCTTCCCTCAATTTTTGTTATAAGAATGCAGTTTCTGGCTTGGCATATGTATTCATCAGCAACAAGAAGATTTTCATCTGTATTTACTAAATAAACATCCCTATCAGTTATTTCAAGTATCCTCCATTTTGTGCCATTTATTTCTACGTAATTATTAGGATCTTTTCCCATTGCAATATAATCATTTTTAACAATAATTCTTGTATTGTTAGTATTGGTACTGTCATCATTATCACTATTTTTAGGACAAATATAAATTACATTTCCTGTATCTACTTTATCTTTTAATGTTTCCCAACTTTTTATTACTTCTATAGATACTTGTCCTTCACATACGTCTGTTGATTCTTCTTCATCTTCTTCATTATCTAATAGCTTTGCACTACTTAGTACATAATAATTATTTTCATAATCTATTTTATTGCCTTCTGGATCTATTAGATTATCACTTATTAATCCTTCATTTTTTAATACTTCTAATGTTATTACTGATCCTTCTACATTTTCTTTTAAATTTGTATATACTTCATTATGTGTTTCTAAATATACACTTAATGCATCATCAAATTTATCATAAAATTTCTCTATCTTTTTGTTATTTACTATATTTACTCCTACTATACTTCCTACTCCTATTATTGTTATTATTCCTAATACTATTATTATTTCTAATAGTGTATATCCTTTTTTATTCATTAAACTAACCTTTCTTATAACAAAAAAATTATATAATTATTAACCCAGACCGTACAATAGTTTCTATAGCCGAAGAGCAATTAGATAATTTTTGATATGTTAATTAAATAAAAATTGTTTTTGAGTCTTTCTACTCTATTTAAATATTAGCACTATATACTAATTAATTCAATAAATAAATTAAATAGATATTAAAAATAATTTTAAAGCTTTATAATTTTCTATAATTCCTAATTTAATTTTTTCATCTAATTTACCTATATATAATAATTTTTCTTCTAATTCTTGATTGGTATAATTATAAGAATTTTCTAAAGCTAATTTAACTCTATATGGATGTATCTTTAAATTATCAGCTATTTCTTTTTCACTTTGCCCGTTTTTATGTAAATTTTTAACACAATATATTAATCTATATTGACTTGCTATGCTAGCAAATAATATTGAAGGCTCTTCTTTATTTTTTACATAAGTTTTTAAATAATCAAACATTTTTTTATTATCTTTTTTTATAACAGAATCAACAAAATCAAATATATTATTTTCTTCTAATTTTGTTGTATAACAATCTATATCGTTAACATTAATTAGATTATCTGTTTTAACTATCATTATTTTATCTAATTCATTTAATATAAAATCATAATTATTATTTAAATTATTAATAATTTTTTTTAATGCATTATTTTCAATTTTAAAATTATTATTTTCTAGATATTTTCTTATATAGTTTTCTAGTTCTTTATCTACTGGAGTTTCAATTTCAAATAAGTTATTTTTCTCTTTTATTATTTTTACACATTTTTTTCTTAAAGATATACTATCTGCAACGAATATTAAAATAGTATTTATATTAGGATTATTTAAATATTTTTCTACTTTTTCTAATATATCTTTATATTCATATTTTGTATTAAATATTGTTGTATTATAAACTATTATTGCTTTTTTTATATTAAATAAAGAATTATAATTACATTCTTCTAAAATATTTTCTATGCTATCAATGGTCATATCAAAATATGTTATATTTTCTTTATCAATATCTTTAGTTAATTCATTTATTTTATCCTTCAACAATCTATAAGATTCACACTTAATTATATATTCCATAAAAACACCATATTTATTATACAAAAAAAATAGAGAAAACTCTAGTTCTTCTCTATTCTAGATCTAAACCTTTTGTTAAATAATTTCCACTACTATTATCTTTTAAAATATATGGACAATCTTTACTTCCTAAAGTTCCAGTAAAATTATCATCATTAAAACAAGTAGAATATTTCTTTTTATATCCAGTAATGTTTTTATAATTTTCGGTATTTGTTTCAAGGATAATATTAGCTTTCAAAGCAATAACAGGATAATAATCGGCTGTGGTCAAACTATATTTACCATCTGAGTATTTTTCCTTAACTAAACCAGCTTGAGAATTATATCCTGATGAAATTATTGCTAAATGTTTTTCTGAACTATACCTATAGTATCCAATAACAAAATTTTTCCCTATAAGCCATGATTTCCCAGAGGATACAATTGTATTTGCTTCTGCCATTGTCATATTTCCAAGCGGTGAATTATATGAATCGGAATCTTCAGTAGGGACTAATGATTCTAGTTGAACTTTATATCCATATTCCCAACTAACTGATTTTAGTGAATCTTTATAACTCATATTGTTTAAAAGAACCTGTTTTTTTACTGAATTGTCTGTTGATGTTAAATCATCTAAACTAAAACCATTTTCCACTTGATAATAATCATCACCACTGCCTGTTCTTTTACAATAATAATTAGAACTTAAATCATTTAATGAAATATTAAAAGCAGGATGATAAGAAACTTTAGTTTTTGTTTTGGCTCCATTTACATACATACTGGCAGATGTGGTACTTTTACGAAAAAAACCAATTCTTGTAGTGCCATTATAAATCAAATAGAAATCTCCTCCATAACAATTGTTGGAATTTAGACGATATAAAGTATAGCTTTTGCAAGATTCAACTTCATCTTCATCAGACTGATAATAGCAGTTGGCACTACCTTTGGAAGATGTCCAAAAAGTGGTATTATTAGGTTTTGTAAGGTCTGATTCTTTAGATGCTTCAAAATCAGAAGGTGTTAAATTTACAATATCCATATATTGATTAACACCAACTGCTTGATCATACATTAATTTCCAGTTACCATTATATTCATAATATCTCCAAATATCTTCATTATCTTTAGGCCAATATGCAATTTCAGAAGAATCACTAGTAACTCCAAATAATACATAATTATTATCTGTAGACATTAATGCAAGTGCACTTTCAAGTGTTTGTATTCTTTTTAAAAGATCTTCATAATCTTTATCATCATCATTATCACTATTTTTAGGACAAATATAAATTACATTTCCTGTATCTACTTTATCTTTTAATGTTTCCCAACTTTTTATTACTTCTATAGATACTTGTCCTTCACATACGTCTGTTGATTCTTCTTCATCTTCTTCATTATCTAATAGCTTTGCACTACTTAGTACATAATAATTATTTTCATAATCTATTTTATTGCCTTCTGGATCTATTAGATTATCACTTATTAATCCTTCATTTTTTAATACTTCTAATGTTATTACTGATCCTTCTACATTTTCTTTTAAATTTGTATATACTTCATTATGTGTTTCTAAATATACACTTAATGCATCATCAAATTTATCATAAAATTTCTCTATCTTTTTGTTATTTACTATATTTACTCCTACTATACTTCCTACTCCTATTATTGTTATTATTCCTAATACTATTATTATTTCTAATAGTGTATATCCTTTTTTATTCATTTTCATATTCTTTTACCCTTCTTAATCATTGTATTAATATAATCAATCATCTAATTTAACACTAACAAGTTTAGAAACTCCACTTTCTTGCATTGTAATACCATATAATGTATTAACATATTCCATAGTTCTTTTTTTATGAGTTATTATAATAAATTTGGTTTTTTCTTTATATTCGTTGATATAATTTCCAAACATATCGACATTTGCTTCATCTAGAGCTGCTTCAACTTCATCTAATATACAAAATGGTACATATCTAATATTTAAGATTGCAAATAAAAGCGCTATTGCAGTCAATGTTTTTTCTCCACCAGATAAAAGATTAATAGTTTTTAACATTTTCCCTGGAGGGCAAGCAACTATATCGACACCTGTTTCTAAAATATTATCAGGGTCAGTTAAACTAAGTTCTCCAAATCCACCTTTAAATAATTTTTTAAATACCTTATTAAATTCTATATTGACTTTATTAAAAGTATTTAAGAATTTTTCTTTCATAGTTTCATCTAAATCGGTTATAACTTTCATTAAATTATTTATAGAATTTACTAAATCAAGCTTTTGACTAGTTAAGTATTCAAATCTTTCATTTATTCTATCAAATTCAGCTATACTTCCTAAATTTACTGTTCCTAATAAACTCAATTCTTTTTTTAACTCTCTTAATTTGAACTTAGAGTTCTCAATATCAATAGATAAATCATAATTATTTTTAGCAAAATCATATGTCATACTATATTCTTCATTTAACTTAATTAAACTATTATCCATTTCAATTTCAAGTTTATTTAAATCTATTTCTTTATTCTTTTGATTATTTATTAATTTATTATATTCTGAATTTGTTTTTCTATTATTAATTTCAATTTCTTCTATTTCACTTAAACAATCATTTTTTTCTATTTTCTTTTTACTTAAATCATTATTTAATATTTCTCTATTACTTTTTAACGTGTAATATTCTTTTAAAAGTAAATCTATCGAAGAATCTATATTGTCATTTATTATATTTTCATTATCTTTTATTTCGTTTTTTATTGTTTTTAATTTTTCTTCTAGATTTTCTTTATCTTTGTTATTTATATTTAATTTATTATTAATATTATTTAGTTTATTATTTAAATCTTTTATTTCTTTATCTAATTTCAATAATTCATCATCATTAGAATTTAAACGTTCTTCTATAATACTTTCATCTTTTTTTACTGATTCTAATTCTTTTTTTAAAGTTTCTAGTTCAAATTTATCTAATATTATACTATTATTACTTTTTAAAGTACCACCAGTAATAGAACCACCGGCATGTAATATTTCTCCATTTAATGTTACGATTCTATAAGAATAATTTATTTTTTTACCTAAAGTATTCATGGTATCTATATTATCAACTACTATTATATTCCCTAATAAATTTAAGACAACGTTTTTATATATTTCATTATATTCTACTAATTTATCTAACGTATTTATAAAACCTTTTGTTTTTTTACATATATTTAAAGTGCTATCATCTATTTTTTTTGGTTTTATTATATTTAATGGAAAAAATGTACATCTTCCTAATTTATTATCATTTAAATATTTTATACACTCTTTTGCACTTATTTCATTATCTACTACAATCACATTAGAATTATAGCCTAAAGCAATACTAAGCGCATCTTTATATAAAACGTTTATATCTATTAATTTTCCTATTATATTATGTACCCCATTAAGTCTTGGATTATTTAAAATATTTTTCACACTACTTGGAATAGAGTAGTCATTCATTATATTGTTTTCTAAAATAGTTATTTTATTTTTTAATTTTTCTTTAGAAAGATTCTTTTTATTTAATTCATTCGTTAAATTAATTTTATTTAAGTAACTTTCTTTATATTTTTGATTAATTTCTTCAAGTTTTTTTGAAAGTTCTTCAATATCTTGTTTCAAATTATCAATTTTATTATTAACAAGTTTTAAATCATTAGTAATTATTAATTCTTTTTCTTTTAAGTTTAATATATTTTCTTGTAATTTACTATCAGTTACTTCATATTTTTTTCTTTCTAAAGCAACTTGTTTTTTTGCTTCTAATTCACTTATTTTTTTATTTAAATTTATTAAGTTTTCATTAAGTATATTTATTTCTTTATCAATATTAATACTATTTAATTTTAGTTTTTCTAAAATAGAGTTATCTTTTGTATTATTGCTATCAATATTTAATATTTGTTTATTTATTTCATCCAAATCTCTTTTTAGTTCTTTAGTTTTAAATTCACATTCATTTATATTTAAAGTAGTCAAAATTATATCTAAATCGTCTGCTTCTTTTTTTATAGTTTGATATTCTAAAGCTGCATCTCTTTGATTTTTTAATGGCTCTAAGCTATCTTCTAATTCTTTAATTATTAAATCGATTTTTTCTATGTTAAGATTTGCTTTATCTATCTTTTTTAACGTCTCTTCTTTATGCTTTTTATATTTTAAAACGCCTGCTGCTTCCTCTATAATCGCTCTTCTGTCTTCTTTTTTTCCACTTAATATCTCACTTATTTTACCTTGAGAAATTATACTAAAAGAATTTGTACTAGAACCAGTATCTATAAATAACTCAGTAATATCTTTTAAACGAACTTTAACATTATTAATAAAATACTCATTTTCACCAGTTGAATAAACTACTCTTTTAATTTCTATTTCTTTAAAATCACTATTTAAATAATGATCAGTATTATCAAATGTCAAACTAACCCATGCATGTGACATAGGTTTTCTAGAACTGCTACCTTGAAAAATTACATCAGTCATATTAGAATTACCACGCAAATTTTTTATAGATTGCTCTCCTAACACCCATCTTACAGCATCTACAATATTAGATTTACCTGAACCATTAGGTCCAACTATTCCTGTAATACCATCTCTAATATTTATCTCTATTTTATCTGCAAAAGATTTAAATCCATGACTTTTAATACTCGTTAATCTCATAAATCACCTTGCTGCTTTTTTTATAGCGTCTCTTGCAGCTGCCTGCTCAGCTTCCTTTTTACTTTTTCCTATTCCTGTACCAAAAACTATTCCATCAACTAAAACATTTACTTTAAAAGTTTTATCATGAGATGGACCTGTATCACTTATTAAAACGTATTCTAATGATTTTTTTTCTGTTTGGACCATTTCTTGCAAATGAGATTTATAATCACTTAAAAACACTCTTTTTTCTTCTACAAATGGTATAGCTATTTTATAAATGTACTCTCTTGCAACATCAAATCCCTTATCTAAATATACAACTGCCAAAACAGCTTCAAATATATCTGCAATAATAGTTTCATTTTCAGTATGATCTAAACCATGTCCAACTTTAATAAAAGGAATTAGACCAATTTTTTTTGAATATTCATATAAAGCGTTTTCACATACATAACTAGCTCTAGTTTTACTCATATCACCTTCACTCATATTTTTATTGTTATAAAAATATTCACTCATTATGAGTTGTAAAACTGCATCACCTAAAAACTCTAGTCTTTCATAGTTTTCGCCCCCTGCTTCATTAGAATAACTAGAATGAGTTAATGCTACATTTAATAAATCTTTATTTTTAATATCAATCCCTAAATCAGTTAAAAATTTCATATTGTTTCACCATAAATATTATACTAAAACAATAAAATATTAACAAGCAAAAAAATGTTAACTTAATTGTTAACGTTAACTATTATTTTTATATGTATCTAATATTTCTTTTACTTTCATTTTAAATCTTTATTATATCCAACTATAATATCTTTATTTTTGAAAACTATTGTCTCAAAAATTTCATTACATACTTCCTTTTTTCTTACTATTTTATTTTCAGTTTTGGTTTTATCTATTAAAACATAATAAAAAAAGAAAGCATAATATGAGAAAATACTATAAAATCTTAAAACTCTTTGCTTTAAAGAGTTTTTAATAATTTTTTATTTTATTTGCAATTTTTTATTTACTTTTAATACTCTTAAAGCATTAAGTATTGCAATTACAGAAACTCCAACATCTGCAAATACTGCTTCCCACATGGTAGAAATACCTAATGCTGCAAAAGTCAATACTACCACTTTTACTAGAATAGCAAAGAAAATATTTTCTTTAACAATTTTCATTGTTTTATGCGATAACTTAATTGCACTAACAATTTTTTTAAGTTCATCTGTCATAATCACAATATCAGCAGCTTCAATAGCACTATCTGCTCCAAGTCCTCCCATAGCAAAACCTATATCTGCTAATGCTAAAACTGGTGCATCATTAATTCCATCTCCAACAAATGCTACTTTACTTTCTTTTGTTTTTTTATTTAATAATTCTTCAACTTTAGAAACTTTATCTTGAGGCAATAAATCGGTATATGTTTCATCAATTTTCAATTTTTTTGAAACACTTAAACCAACACTTTTACGATCTCCTGTAAGCATTATAGTTTTCTTAATATTGTTTTGTTTTAATTCTACTATAGTTTCTTTTGCATCACTCTTTATTTCATCGGCAATTAAAATATATCCTTTATAGCTACCATCTACTGCGACATTTAATATTGTACCTACATCATAACATTTTTCAAATTTAATATTATTTTCATTCATCAACTTTTCATTTCCTACAAGAACAGTATGTTTTTTAATTTTTGCTTTAACACCATACCCAGGAAATTCTTCTACATCTTTAATTATAGATTCATCAATTGGTTCATTATAA
The DNA here is from genome assembly GCA_964417835.1 of uncultured Muribaculaceae bacterium. Taxonomy (GTDB): domain Bacteria; phylum Bacillota_I; class Bacilli_A; order RF39; family UBA660; genus UMGS1124. The sequence continues at coordinate 2,440 of CAYQJD010000017.1, read as the reverse complement.
GTCATTTTAATAGCAACTGCAATAGGATGACTCGAATAATTTTCTGCAAATGCAGCAAATTGTAATAGTTCTTCTTTACTAATACCAACTGGTTCAATTTTCTGAACTGCAAATACACCTTTTGTAAGTGTCCCTGTTTTATCAAACACAATTGTATCCACTTTTGATAGTGCTTCTAAATAATTACTTCCTTTTATAAGTATACCCATCTTACTAGCTCCACCTATACCTCCAAAGAAACTAAGAGGAATAGATATAACTAACGCACATGGACATGAAACAACTAAAAATGATAGTGCTCTATATATCCAAGGAGAAAAACTTGTCTTTGTTATTAGTGGAACACAAACTGCAATAATAAAAGCAACAATTACTACGATTGGAGTATAATACTTGGCAAATTTTGTGATAAAATTCTCCGATTTAGATTTTTTGCTACTTGCATTTTCTACCAAATTCAATATCTTGCTAACTGTTGATTCTCCAAATTCTTTTGTAACTTTAATTTTTATTACTCCATTTAGATTTATACATCCACTTAATACTTCATCCCCAACTTTGATATCTTTAGGTATAGTTTCACCTGTAAGTGCTTTTGTATCTAAACTTGAATTTCCTTCTATTACATTACCATCTAAGGGAATTTTTTCTCCAGGTTTTACAACAATTATATCGTCTTTTTTTACTTCACCAGGATTTATCCTTTTTAAAACTCCATTTATATAAAGATTGGCATAATCGGATCTTATATCCATTAGAGATGAAATAGATTTCCTTGATTTCTTTACCGCATAATTTTGGAAAAATTCTCCAATTTGATAAAACAACATTACAGCTACTGCTTCAGGGAGTTCACCAATAACAAATGCTCCAAGTGTAGCCACTGACATTAAGAAATTTTCATCAAATACTCTACCTCTTAAAATATTTCTTAATGCTTTTTTTAGTATTTCTAAACCTACTAATAAATAACTTAAAATATATAAAATATTATTAATCCATACATTATCAAATTTAAAAATAATTGCAACAAGAAATAAAAGAAGCGAGATTATGATCTTAATTACTTTCTTCTTCATATAATTCTCCTAAATTTCTTCTATTTCTACATCTGGTTCATCTTTTTTTATTACCCTTTTTACTTTTCTTATAATTTCTTCCTTATTAAATTCACTATATTCAAGTTCCATTCGTTGCGTCATAAAATTAATATTGATTTGTTCTACACCTTCAATTTTTGCTATTCTTCTTTCTAATTCTGATGCACAATTAGCACAATCTAATCCTTTTACTTTAAAATTACTTTTCATTTTTATTTGCTCCATTTTCTTTGTGCTCTATATGCTCAATTCCTATTTCAATTACTTTTTTAACATGATCATCATCGAGCATATAATAAACTTCTTTACCAACTTTCCTGCACCTTACAATATTGCTTCTTCTTAATGTACCCAATTGATGCGATATTGAAGATTTACTCATACTTAACACGTTTGCAATATCGCATACACACATTTCACCTTTATCTAGTGCATATAAGATTTTCATTCTTGTTGTATCACCTAAAATTTTATAAAAATCAGCAATTTTATAAAATAAATTTTCTTCTAACATTTCTTTTAATATTCTATCCACCACATCTTGGTGAATTACATTACAATCACATATAAATTCATTTTTCGACATTAAATTCCTCCTACATTAATATTATATGCTTTGGTTGAGTATTTGTTCAACTTAAATATATTATAGTTGAATATATATTCATTTGTCAATAAGTTTAAATTCTTTATGTAAAAAATATTCAAAAAAGAAATAGTACTATACGAACATAATTAAGTTTGTTATAAAAATTTTAATCATAATCAAAAAAACAAATCATAAGATCTGTTTTCCAATTATATTTTCATTTAAAACTTTATCATCTTGCGTAGATTTCAAAACCGCTCTAGTATATACTTAAAACCTTAAGAAAGTTTTTTATCTTCTATTTTTTCTTTTCCACCCATATATGGTCTTAAAACTTCGGGTATTCTTACACTACCATCACTTTGATAGTTATTCTCTAAAATTGCAATAATGGAACGTGGGCTTGCAATTACTGTATTGTTGAGAGTTGATAAAAATTTATTACCTTCTGATGTTTTCATTCTAATGCCTAATCTTCTTGCTTGTGCATCTCCTAAAGTAGAACATGAACCAACTTCAAAATATTTTTGTTGTCTTGGACTCCATGCCTCAACATCACAAGATTTAACTTTAAGATCTGCTAAATCTCCACTACAACATTCTAAAGTTCTAACAGGCACATCTAAACTTCTAAAAAACTCAACAGTATAACTCCACATTTTGTTATACCAATCCATTGCTTCTTCTGGCTTACATAAAACAATCATTTCTTGTTTTTCAAATTGATGAACTCTATAAAGTCCTCTTTCTT
>CAYQJD010000016.1:0-20768 GCA_964417835.1 uncultured Muribaculaceae bacterium | reverse complement strand
TAAGAATAATTATCAAAGTATAAACATCCAATATGTTTTTCTTCTATATTTTTATTTTCTAGTATTTTTTTTGCTAAAGAAGTAATCTCACTATTAGATAAGCTATTATTTGAATGATTTATAACATCAATTATATTGTTATTACTATTGATTAAAATAGTGTAAATAGTAGCATCTATATATTTAATGTTCTTATCAAAGTTGCTTGATATTTTTGTTGGTAATTCTTTATTTTTCATAATGGTGTTATCATTATTTGACAGTTCCGGAAGTAAATTATTATTCTCAAAGTTATCTTTATCCATTTCAGTTTCCGTATTTTTTCCCAAATTAGTAGCGATATTCAAATTGTTGGAAATCAATGCCTTGCTTTCTAAATATTTTTGAATATTATTAACAAAAATAAATCCTGCAACAAAGATAGTTAAAATTAAAAATATTGTAAAAAACACTTTATTTTTTAATTTTCTCATTATTATCCTCCAATTTATAACCTAATCCTCTTACTGCTTTAATATTTACATTTGATTCTATTGCTTTTAATTTTCTTCTAACAAATGATAGAAATACTTCTAAATTGTTGGATTCAATTTCATTTTCTATTCCCCATACTTTATCATAAATTTGTTCTTTTGATAAAACTTGTTCTGAATTATTCATAAAATATTCTAATAGCTGAAATTCTTTACATACAAGTTCTACTGATTCGTTAGTTGTTTTACAAGTTAATTTAGACTTTTTTATATCAAGTTCTAAATCTCCATACTCAATAATTCCGTGTTTCTTAAATGAAGCGGGATCTTTAAGTTGAATATTCACTCTAGCAATTAATTCATCAATATGAAATGGTTTTGTTATATAATCATTTGCACCATTTTTTAATCCATTAAGTTTATCCTCAAGCATTGATTTAGCTGTAAGCATTATTATTTTACTTTTAATTTGCTTTTCTCTTATACCTTTTAATATATCAAATCCATTCATGTTTGGTAACATCACATCTAAAATAATTAAATCATAAATATCAGAAGTTGCTTTATAAAACCCTTCTTCTCCTTCAGTAGATATATCTACAATATATTTTTCTTTTTGTAATTTTGTTTTTATAGCGTCTGCAAGATTAAATTCATCTTCTATAATTAAAATGCGCATTAAATATCACCTCACTTATTAAATAAAAAAATTATTAAATGAAAATTAATTTTCACAATTATATAATAGAAAAGATTCCCCTTATATGAAAAATTACTTTACAAACATGCTAATATAAATCAAGTACTTTTTGTAAAATTTTAACTTTTTTAAATTCGTAATTTTATACATGCTAACGCAGAACTATTGCTAGGTATTTTTTGACATTTTAAGTTTAAGACCTATCAAGTTTACCTAATTCTATATACATTTTTTAGTATACCATAATATTACCTTAAAAACTTATTTAATTCCATTGTTTTTTCTAATTTTTTACATTTCGTTAATTATTTTTGAAAGTGCACAATTAATGTGCACTTTCAAAAATAATCTACAGTTTAATTTAAATAGATTTAATTTATCTCTAAACACTTCCAAAAACAGCCAAAATAATGATATAATTAATATAGGTTAAAGTAGGTGGTTCATTTATGAATAATGTAATGTTATTCTCATTATGCATAATCCCTAGTTTAATACTGCTATGGTATGTGTATATCAAAGATAAGGTAGAAAAAGAGCCATTTTTTTTATTACTTTTGTTATTTCTTGGTGGAATAATTGCTTGTACAATTTCTATTATTTTGTCTATTCTATCAAAACAATACATATATTTTCTAAATTTAGCTTACACTGATATGAATATATTTCAAATTTTATTCAAAGTGTTATTTACAATAGTAGTTATAGAAGAAGGATCTAAATGGATAATTAACTATTTAACAATATGGCGAAATAAGAACTTTAAACATATCTACGATCCGATAGTCTATTGTACTTTTGTAGCGATTGGATTTGCGACATTAGAAAATATTATTTATGGCGTCACATTTAGTTCACACGGACTTGCACCTGTTATTATGAGAGGTTTTATATCTGTTCCTAGCCACGCAGTATTTGGAATATTTATGGGATATTATTTAGGTATTTCTAAAAATGCTTTAATGTATAATAAGACTAAACAATCCAGAAAATATAGATTATTAAGTATTCTCGTTCCAATTTATTTACATTTAGTATATGACTTATTTTTAGTGAAGAAAAATTTTATTATGTATTCATTATTTATTATTTATATTATAGTCATATACATAATGGCTTATCAAAGAATTAAAAGGCTTTCTTCAATACATAAAAATTTATCACAAAAAAAAAAAGATATATCTTAATTTTTAGGTATATCTTTATTTCTTTGATTTTTTCTATATATATCAATTCTTGGTTCTAATTTATCATAATTATTTAATGGTTTAAATAATTCGTATCCGTCAACATCTAGTGCGTCAGCTATTTTTTCTATTGTATCAATAGTTGGACTATATCTACCACATTCAATAGCACTAATGTATCGCGTGCTTAAATCAGTTAATTCCCCTAATTTTTCTTGAGAATAACTTTTTTTATATCTATAATATTTTATATTTTTACAAAAAATACTCCATAGTTTCATAATATCACCAAATACTTCTATATATTTATATATATGGTAATATTTTTTTGAATTGTTCACTACGAAGCATATAGCCCACTATTTTTTCTCTAAATAGTCATTAACTAATTGTTCTATTCCTTTAACAGTTCTTAATTGTGTTCTGTCTATTCTAGTTGGTTGAATATTTATATCATAATCTTCTAATCTTGAAAACAATTCAATAAAAGCATAAGAATCTAATAATCCACTTTCGATTAAGTCTATGTCTTTTTCATAAACACCTTCATCTTCGCATATTTCATATAATAATTTCGGTATATTAATTTTAGTATCTATCATAATTTACTTAACGCCTTTCTATCTATTTTTCCATTTTGATTTATTGGTAATTTGTCAATTATCTTAATTGTTTTAGGCATCATATAAGCTGGTATATATTTTTCAAGTTCAGTTCTTATATAATTACCATCTTGGATATTATCTACCACTACAAAAGCTTTTATTGTTTTAACAACTAAATTATCATTGTACATTGTAACAACAGCACATTCTTTAACACCTTTAATTAAATTAATATTGTATTCAATATCATTTAATTCAATACGATAACCTTTATATTTAACTTGACTATCTTTTCTCCCTTTGCAATATAATTTCCCATTTTCAATATATCCAATATCACCTGTTTTATAGCAATTTATATTGTTTTCTTTATAATATCCACCTATATAATTACCTAAATATCCACCAAAGACACTTTTATCTTTTAAAACTATTTCGTCATCTATTATTTCAATTTGAGTAGCAAAAGTTTCTACTTCCCCAACAGGTAGTAATTGCATATTATCTGCCATTTTTTTTGTAATTAAAATTGCTGATACTGCTGATGTTGCTTCTGTTGGACCATAAGCATTAATGATATTCAAGTTAGGGAATGCTTCAAATATTTTTTGAACAGTTTTTACTTCTAATTGTTCCCCACAGAAATAAACACATTTAAAATTTGGATATTTTTTTGCATTAAATTCTTCATTTAATAAACATAATTTCATAAATGTTGGTGTCATAACAGCAACATCAATTTCAGACATTAAATTAAATATTTCGTTATAATCTTCTTGAATATCACTATCAAGAGCAATTAATGTATGTCCGTTACATAACGAATAATATAAATCAGCTACACTTAAATCAAAACTAAAACTTGCTTGATTTAAAACTTTAATATTTTTATAATCACATAATGGTTTTAAATTAGAAATCCAATCAATAAAATTATTTAGATTTGTTTTAGAGATAGGTACTCCTTTTGGAACACCTGTACTTCCGGAAGTAAATATCGTATATACTATATCATTTTTATTTTCTTTTATATCACAATTTTCATATTTTTTTAATTCTTCTAAACTAAAACAATCTACTTTTTCTAATGATACTTTATTATCAGTTAAAACTAATGAAGAATTTGTTATATCAATTATTTGTTTAACTCTATATAGTGGCGTACAAGATCCAACAGGTATATAAGTCCTATCAGCAATAATACAAGCTAATATAGAGATAACAATACTAATATTTTTGTGTCCGTATATTATTACAGGGGAAGTTCCCTGTCTTTTTAAAAGTTGTGCATAACTATATGCACAACTCCATAATTCTTTATAGGTTATACTCTCATCATTAACCTTATAAGCTATTTTATTTGGATTTAGTTTTACTATTTTTTTTATTTTGTTTATCATCTTTATCATCTCTTATTTGGTTTTTTGGTATTAGTGCATAATCATACATAACAGCAGAATGATTATCTAATATTAATTCTTTATATAATTCTTCATTTGTAAGTCTATCAATTACTATTCTATACACTTGTGATATTCTAAAGTATTGATCGCCTTCTTTTCTAAAATGGTGGTTTTCTTCTACCAGTTTATAACGACAAGGGAATTCTCTCTCACTTCTTAATTCACCGCATAATTCGCCATTTTCACACCATACAAGAATTTGAACGTCTTGATCTGTATTATTTTTGAATCTATAATCAACATTATTGTAGCAAACTGATGTACCTGTACCAAATGGCACTCTTCTTCTTTCATCTGGAAATAATGCGTCTGAATGATGATGTAATTCCGTCACTTCTAATGGACTATTTAAAACCAACCAATGTATCATATTAGCCATTTGACATAATCCACCACCATAACCAGATGTCATACCTTTTCTACCAATTACAAGGCCTTCCTTATAACCATATTTTTTCTCTGGTGGTCCTATTGTACTCCAATAAGAAAAGGTTTCTCCCGGGTGTATAATTATTCCATTAATTTTATTACAAGCCAACATAATGTTCGTTACCTTATTTTCTTGTAATCTTAAATCTACTCCTGCTAACTTTCTAATTAGAATTGAACTATGGCTTTTTACTATATTAGGTAATTCTTTATTAAAATGTGTTTTAGCAACTTTTTCTTTACTGGTTATGTTTTTAATATTTCTTAACATAATCTCTTTTTTCATTGAAATTTTATAAGTCGTTGGACTTATATCACAAAAAAGTTTCCTTCTCATAAATTCCTCACTATTCACATTTCTAAAGATGTCCAATCTTTACATTTATTATAACATAATAACGAACAAAAAAATACATATTTTGCAAAATATAGAAGTATTTAGCCCTTTTCTTCTTTGGCAAATTGTAAAAACACAAAATTTTAGTTATAATTATAATTGGTAGGTGTTTAAATTGGAATATATTATTAAAAATATTAATGATTTTAACAAAAATGATATTAACAATTTTTATAAAAAGATACCTAAACTTAAAAAAGATAAAATTGATAAATATAAAAATTATGATACCAAAACTAGATCAATAGTTGGGGAAATATTATTAAATAATTTATTATCAAAAAGAAATATATCTTATAATAGTTTAGATTATTACATTAATGAATATGGAAAGCCATATTTTAAAAACTATAAATTGTTTTTTAATATTAGTCATTCTTTTGATTATGTAATTACTACAATATCAGATAAAGAAATGGGAATTGATATTGAAAAAATTAGAAAAACACCTTTAAATATAATTAACCAATTTGCTACCGAAAAAGAAAAAGAATATATACTATCATCTAACAATAATATAGAAGAAAGAATTTTTAAAATATATACATTAAAAGAAGCATATTTTAAAATGTTAGGAACAAACCTAAATCATATATTAGAAGTAGAATTTACAATAAAGAATAATAAGACCTACTGCAATGATGAAAAATTAAAAGTGGGATTTATAGATGATATAAAAGGATATATAATAGCATATTGTGAAAAAATATAAGCGTTTATTTTTAATTATCCCACTTATAGTTATTATTTTTATATCATTATATTTTTACAACATTTATAAAACTAAATACTTAATTGGAACGATAATATATAAAGATATAAATTGTTTAGAAGTAATAACAGAAAATGATAGTATATATAGATTTAATTATAATAGTGATTTTGATGTTGGCGACAATATTAAGATTAAATACAATAAACAGCTAAATGATTTTAAGTATATTCAAGAAATAAACATTAAAGACATTGATAAAGAAAATATAAAACTACAATATGATAATCAAGCATTAGAGATATTACAAGAAATGACTTTAAATGAAAAGATAGGACAATTATTATTAGTTAGAACACCAGAAACAAATAAGATTGAAACAATTAGCAAATATAATATTGGTGGATATATTTTATTTCAAAGAGATATAGACAACAAAACAAAAGAAGAATTAATTAATGAAATTAAATTATATCAGTCAATAGCAAATATTCCACTTTTGATAGCTATAGATGAAGAAGGCGGTATAGTATCAAGGTTAAGTTCTAATAAGAATATTGTTAATTCACCTTTTCAATCTCCGCAAGAATTATATAAAAATGGTGGATTTGATAAAATAAAACAAGACGCACTTATTAAATCTAATCTTTTAGAAGAATTAGGTATTAATGTAAATTTAGCACCCATTGCTGATATTTCTACAAATCCAAAATCCTATATTTATGAAAGAAGTTTTGGTAAAGATAAAAAAGAAACATCTAAATATATTAAAACTATTTTAGAAACACAAAATAATAACGTGTCTTATGTGCTTAAACATTTCCCTGGATATTCTGAAAACCTAGATACACATACAAGTATAGCAATAGATAATAGATCATACAAAACAATTAAAAATAATGATTTTATACCTTTTAAAGTTGGTATTGAAAATGGAGCTAATGCTATATTGGTATCGCATAATATAGTATCAAATATTGATAGCAAGCCGTCATCTCTTTCAAGAAATATACACAATATTTTAAGGAATGAATTAACCTTTGACGGAATAATAATAACTGATGATTTATCTATGAGTGCGATAAAAGGATATGATACTAAAACACCTTGTATTGATTCCATATTAGCTGGCAATAATATATTGATAGTATCTGATTATGTATCAGCATACGAAGAAATATATAATGCAATTATAGAAGATAAAATATCCGAAGAATTAATTAATAGATTGGTATTGAAAAATATACAATTTAAAATAAACTTAAATTTATACAAACAAAAAAGAGCTTAATGAAGTGATATGATAAAAGTAGACAAGTGTAAAATAAAATGAACCCTATGTCAAGGACTAATTAAAAAGAGAGATTCTAAGCAATAGAAGCGAAAAAATGACTTCGGTATTGTACCGGAGTCATTTTTTTTAGATTCCATTGATATCTATAATTGTTGTAATATTCAATATAATCTTTTATTTTATTACATACATTTCTAAATGTAAAACAAGTATCTAAATTTAATTCATCTTTCATATGACCAAAATAAGATTCTTGAGGAGCATTATCCCAACAATTTCCTCTTCTAGACATAGATTGTTGAATATTATACTTTTTTAATAAATTATGAAATTTAGGACTCGTATAATGTCATACTTTCACTTATGTAATAAGCAAGTATTTCATTGGTTTTGGCATCTTTTATAGTAGATAAATAACATTTCTTATTATCTCCATAAAACAAATATGTAACTTCAATTAAAAGAACATTATATGGTATCCCTGTTTTAAAAACTCTATTAACAATATTTTCACAACTTGTATGTTCTTGAGGTGCCTTCATCAGAGATGGTAACAACATATTTTGAAACAAGTTTAGACAAAATAAAAGAAGAATTGTTTATAGATTTTGATTTGAAATATTCTGAAGGCATTCCAAATCTAATTAAATTATACATTGATTATTACAATTATGAAAGGCCTTCATATTCATTAAATTATAAAACCCCATTTCAATATAAAATTGAATCAGGGTTCTAAATGCTCTTTTTTTAACTGTCTACTTTTACTTGACTAGTTCGTTAAGCTCTTTTTTGTTTAGCTTCTATAAGTTGTTGTTATTTATATCGTTGTCATTTTTTTTCTTTTTTAAAACAACAATTAATATTACTGCAGCGATTATTACAACAACACCAACAGCTATTAACATAAGAAGTGTTCCATTTCCTTTTTGGAAATTAACTACAATACCACCATTTTGACTAACAACTAACTTACTATCTATTTTTTCATTTACAATTAGATAATCTGAGTTATGAGTAATTGTAAATTCATAATATCCGTCTGAAGATTTTTTAACACTTGTAGCCACAACACAGAAGTCATTTGTTGATTCGTTATAAACATATACGAATACATTATCATTTAAGATCTTATCAACTTCATCAGTTGCTTTTACTCTTATTAATGCTTTACCTGGTAAATTACCATTATCTGGAAAGTTTACTACTACACCATTTGATACTAACTTACTGATATTTTCGTTACTTGATACACTATCAACTGTCATACTAATATCAATAGTTTTAGAATCGTCAATCTCTCTACCATTAAATACTATTTGATTATCTTTATAGTTAATAACTAATTTTTTATTTTTTCCTTTTATTGCATTAAATAATTCTTCATTAATTAATGTATTAGAATCAGCATTGATTGTAATTTCACTACCACTTGGAGCATTATATAATTTAGTTAATATGTCTGAATTTACATCTTCATTATTATAAATAAATGTTGTTTCTGTTCCGTCGCTAATTTCTATTGTAGAATTGAAATCAAATTTTTCAGTATCGTTTCCACCGTCTTTACTATATGCTGTTGAACTCTTTGATGTAGCTATAATAGCACTTGTCAATGAATAAGTACCTCCAACAGTTGAAGAAGGAATTTCAATATAAGGTTTTGTTGATAGATCTTTTGCATAAACAATAAATGTTTTTCCGTCAGCAGAAGTAAATACTAATTTTAAACTATTTAATTTTTCACTTGTTTGAATGTTTAAATAAACTTTATCGCTTACTTTTGCTGAAGTACTACCAAGTGAAATACTTGTTAAACTAACATTTGCAACAGGTTGTTGTGTTCCACCATTATTATTTCCATCATTATTAGTCTCTTTTGCAACAATAGTTAGAGAACTATTAAATGCGTATGTATTAGCTCCAGATGTACTATATTGTTTTGTAAATGTTGTATTATCGCTATTTCTACCTACTAACAATACATCGCTAACTGAATATGTTGTAGCAACAGCCGAATTTGGTATTACTATGTAAGGATTACCAGTAATATCTTGAACTTGTGCTGTAAATATTGTACCATCTGCATTTTTAAATACAATAGATACAGCCGAATTACAAGCACCGCTTGTTCCTATCGTCACATTTACTTTATCTCCTTGTTTTGCACTTGTACTACCTAATACAAAATTTTGAAGATAAATTATATTATCCGTTGAACTTGCATTTGCACTTGAAGCATTTGCACTTGAAGCGTTAGCGTCAGACGCATTTGAGTCAGACGCGTTAGAATTTGACGCATTCGAATCAGAAGCTTCACCAGCAGCATTAAATAAATAACCCTGTATTGATGAAAGCGTACCGTAATTTAATTGGTATCCAACAAATATTCCAACGGCGAATATTGCAACCCCACTGACAGCAAGTTTTATAACTTTGCTTTTAAATTTGTCCATAAAAGTTTCACTCTTCCTTATCTTTATTTTTAATTATATAGTATTTCGACAAAATTTGCAATAGATGTGTCGTTATTTTTCAGAACAAATACTTCTATAATGTAATGCCATTAATAACCAGAAAATAGGCGTAACTATAACTAACCATAAATTAAAGAAGTCTTGAATTAAATAACATACTATTGCGATTAACAAAATCGCTGAATAACTATTCATTTTTTTAATACCATTTTTTAATTGGAAGAATATAAATGTCAGATAATTTATTAAACCAACTATACCAATATTAATAATCATAGTTAAGTAAACATTAGCAGCTGTATCATTTAAAGTTAATGGCCCGATAGCTGCAATATCAGAAGTATATTTAGCCATAAACCTAATTACAAATGTATCCGGTCCAGATCCCAAAATTGGATATTGTGGTATTAAGGTTAATGTTCTTTTCCACAAGAATATCCTATACGTACCAAAATCATCATCAAAATTTCCGTGTAATAATTCATGCATTTCATATAACATTCCACTTTTAAAATTAACAAAGTATAATACTAACAAAGCAAATACAACGCAACCAAATATTCCTAAATAAAAATATTTGATTAGTTTTTTGTTATCGGAACAATTATATTTTACTTTTTTATTAAATAAGTATGCTAGATAAACAAGAATACCACATACAATTAGGAATAATACTACAATATAATTGAATTGAAAATATAGTCCTAATTTATGCAAATCATAATGATATTCTGGATTTAAAATTACATTTATACAATAAGACATTAAGACTGTTGCTAATATAACTAAAAATCTTGAAAGTCTTTTATTATTAGCAATAATAAATGGAAAAATTATAACTAATGTTCCAAAAAATGCAACTTTACCACTTTGAACGTCTATTATTCCAATTATGAAAAATCCCATTAAAATAGATATTATATGTAATGCTTTTTCCCATTTCTTATTATCTTCTAAAAACACATAAGCCCCAAACGAAACAGCTAATAATATGCAATACATTGCTGATATAAAATCAACATTCCCTATCGTTCCTATAAAGCTAACATTATGAGTCCCTATTCCGTTTTGATACATATTAAATGGATTAAATCCGACATATTGTAAAACTTCTATCAAGCTTATTAGTATCGAAGAAATAGAAAAATAAGTAATATATCTTCTTTTAAATTTTGTAAATAATGAAACGCACAAAAAAGATAATGTATATAATAACATTGCAATAAGTCCTTCACCTCTACCCACGCCAATAAACAAATTATACTTATTAAAAAATGGGGAGATAAAGCAGGATATAACATTCACAGCTAAAAATCCAACTGCTAACCATTGAACGATTGTAAACTTTGTACTTTTAAAGATATTTACTTTCTTAAATATTAAAAAATAAAGAATCACAAGAATATTTATACCAATATATGTAGTTGCTATCGTCACATAAGAATACCATTTACATTCAAGTATGTGAAAGAATCCTGTTTTATCAACTATTAAAGGAAAAACTAATATCATAGCAAAAATATAAATATCAGCTATAACTTCTAAAATTGTTTTTTCTTTTTTTAGTAAATCTTTCATATTTTTTTAAGCTCCCTTCTATTTTTAATTATTATATCATAGAAAAGAGAATTTTTAATATATCATTTGTAATTTTAGAACAAATACTTACAATTATGAATTGTTTATTATTTTGTAATTATATTCCATTAAATAAATTTCATCTTCTATATCCTTTAAGCACTTTAATATTTTATTATGCTCTTCCAATTTCCTTTTTTGAAAGAATAAAATTTTATTATTAATTAAATGTTGTTTTTATATTTCGTATTTTTCTATTTGATGACTTACTAATCCTATCCAATTTTTAGAATTTTCATTTTCATATAATAAACTTATATCCAATAATTTTTTATTATGTCGCGAGTTTGTTGAACATAGTATTTGTTTTTCCGATCATTTGTTAACCATTTAAATTACATTTTAGTAAATAATCAATATCTTACATACTCATCTCTGTTTTCTTTATCTAAGTCAAGACCGGACAATTTATACATATTGTCAAAACAGTTTAAACCTCTATCAGCAACAACTATAACTTTATCAATATTATGTCTTCTTTTAATATTATGAATTTCAGGGATAAGAGTTTCTTTTTCAGAAGTATTGCCAGGGAAAATATTATAGGAAATAGGAAATCCTTGCTTATCAAGAAGAAGTCCCATTTCGACAATAGGATCAGGTCTATGATTTTTTTCATGCCCTCTTTTTCTGATACCTTTTTTAAAAATATTACCATTAGCGTCTTTTATATATTCATCGTCATATTCAATTTCAAAATAATAATTAGTACAATCATAGAAAGAAGTAGAAGCATCACGATTGTATTTATCTTTGGTATTATTCCAAATGATTTTAAACAAATCTTCTTTACAATCAAGGATTGGTTTTAAAGAACGATATAAGTCATCAAGACTTAAGTCGAATGGTTCAAAGAATTGATTTTTATGTTCAAAATTATATTTAATACTACCGGACTTTATTTTTACTACACCCCCTTAAAAATATATTTAGTAAAGTTAATTTAACAAAAATTTTATAAGTATAATTATGTACTTCTTTATATAACTTACTCTTTTTATTTTATAGATTATATCTAATTCCGACTTTAGAAATTACACTTTAAAATCATATGTTCAAAAATAAAATCACATAATTATTATTACTAAAGTATCTATATTAAAAATATTCAATAGCAGGTGGTCACTATATTTGACCTCAAGTATCAAACATAATAAAACTCACTAATTTTCTTTGTGAGTTTTATCAAAAAAAATTTTAATTAATTCTTTTTCTTCTAATACTTCTCTTTCAATAATTTTATAATTAGAATCAATTCTATATGTCCACTTTACTAATGAAATACTTCCTTTTTCTATTTCTAAAGAAGTTATCCCATCAGGATGTATACAACTACCATCATTAAAATAAAGACTTTCTTCATCATTTGAAAAAATTGGTCTATGAGTATGACCCGCTATAAGAATTTTGTTATTTATTACACTCCATTTTCTTAATTTTTTATCAGTTCTTTTTGTAACTGGATAATTTTTTGCAATATCAGTCGGATCTTTTAACCCAATATATTCTAAAATTCTCCAAACATATCTTACAAGAAATCTCGATAATCGCCATAATCTACTATTTAAAAAATCAACTTGATGCCCATGTATCATAAATACTTCAAAGCCTTTATAATCTAAAACTAAAGATTCATACACTTTCAAATTATTAAGTAAATTTGCTTCTTTTTTTGTTTCTTGATCATAATAATTATAAAAAGTTTCTTTTAAAATTACTGGGTATCTTTTATATATATCATGATTACCATAGATCATAATTAATCTATTAGAATCATTAAACTTTTTCAAAATTTTAAATGTTTCTAAATGCTCTTTAACTATATCCTTATAATTTTTAACTTCCCACATATCATCTCCATCACCTAATTCAATATAAACAAAGTTATTATTATAATAATGGTTTAATGCATAATTGAATATATTTTTATTTTTTAAAAAATTATCATAACTTTTTCCATTACCTCTATGACAATCACTCATTATTACTATTTTACTTTCATCATTTATAATTATCCTTTTAGAATTTTTAAAAATTTTATTTAATTTTTTTATCATTATTTTGTTTTAACCCAGAATAAACTTTGTCATCAAAGAAAATTCCAATTTTATTGTTTTTTGTTAGTTTTTTTACTTTAATATCATTTTTTAATATATCTGGGACATATTCATTTATTATAATAAGTTGTTTTTTATTTACTTTTGAATTATCTATCTTGTCATTATCAATTACATCTTCCAAATATTTATTATATAATTTTACATTTTTATGATTTAAAAATTGATTAATTGAATCACTTAACCAAAATCTAGTCCAAACCTTATGAGTACGTGGTTTTTTATAAGTAAAATAAAAGATATTATCTACTATTTTATATTCTTTTGATGAATGTTTTAATTTCTTAAACGAATTAAAAAATGCTTCTAACATATCTTTATTAGGGAATGTTATCTTAATATCCATTGATAATTCTTTTGGTTTACTAAACATACCTAATTTAAATATAGCAAGCCACCAATGTTTAGCTCTAACTCGTGTAAGTTCTTTTCCATTTTTATATAATATAAAACTCATATCTAACATTTCATTATCTTCTACAGGTAAATATATAGTTTTCTTATTAACCTTTTGTTGAGTAGTTGCATAAATTCCTATTTCAGCTCCTGTAACAATTCCATATTGACCTTTCCAAAAAGTTAACAACCAATTTTTATTATTGTAATAAAATCTTATTGGCTCTGTATCAATAATCATTCTAAATAATGGAGCGCCTACATCGTAAATATGACTATATCCAAATTTTTTCTGCCATGCATTTCTAGTTCCATAAAATATATCTTTTTCAGAATTATATCGGAAGCCAGCTGCAGAAAATCCATCATATGAAAATTTTCCAAACTTTGCTACTATAAAATATAAAATAAATTTAATTATTAGATAAAAAAGTGGTATTAGAATCAAAAATAGTATTATCATAAAATCAACACCATTTCCAATTTATAATATGATTTTGCTATAATTTTATATAGACACTTTCTATAGTATTTTTAATAAAAATTAATAATTAAATAATACAGTTATTTATAAAAGCGTCAAATAATCTTTTTGAATAAATATCTTTATCATAATTTGATTCTGGATGCCATTGTACTCCAATAATAAATTTTTTATTTGGAATTTCAATACTTTCAATAACCCCATCTATTGCATATGAAGATATTATATATTTAATACCTTTATGAATAGTATAAGAATGTCTACTATTAGTCCAAATAGAAGATGCTTTCAAAATACTTTTTAATTTACTATCTACTATATTTACTTCATGAACATAAATACTTTTTTGATTATGATTTATATTAGAAACAATTAGATTTGTACAATCTTCAAATATGTTTAAACTTGATAAAAATTGCATGCCAAGACATATTCCAAGAACTGGTTTATCATTAATAAATGCATATTTATAAATATATTGTTCAAAACCATACCATTTATCTCCACCAGGAAATAAAAAGCCATCACATTTTTCAATTATTGTAAAAACAATGTCTTTATCTTCTTTATTTAAATTATTTTCAAATGGTTTTAAAGAATCAATATTTTTATTATATGGAGGTAATAATAATATTGGTATACCGCCAGAGTTTATTATTGCTAAGCGATATTCATCATATACCATGATATTTGATTTATGATCATTTTTTACTCTTCCTATAATACCAATAACAGGCTTTTTCATTTCTTCACCTATATAAGATTATTAATAATTATATTATTTTATTCTTAATATAATAATACTCAAGTTTATTTGTTAAAGTATTTTTATATTTTTAAATAAGATTTAAAGATAAATAAAGTTAAAAATAAAAAAACATTTGAAAATAAAAAATTTTTAATGTATACTTAATAAGTCGACCCAGCTTAAAGGCGTAAAAATGGCAACATTTTTACGTTTATTTTTTGCTCTAAAATAAGCTGGAAAGATTATTAAAAGGAGGATATATATGAAAAATGAAAACAAGTTTTTAGGTGAAGAAAAAGTTTCTAAATTATTATTAAAATTTTCAATACCCTGTATTTTATCGCTACTTATAAGTTCTTTATATAATATAGTAGATCAAATATTTGTTGGAAATAGTAGTGTTGGATATTTAGGAAATGCTGCAACTACTGTTGTTTATCCAATTACAATTATTGCCGTAGCATTCGCATGGTGCTTAGGCGATGGCTCTGCAGCATACCTTTCTTTATGTCAAGGAAAAAATGACACAAAAAATGCAGATAAAGCAATTGGAAATAATATTTTAGTATCATTTATAATAAGTATAATATTTATGTTACTAGGTTTCTTATTCATGGACAAGTTATTAACTATATTTGGAGCTAGTAATACTACTATAGGTCTTGCTAAAGATTATTTTAGAATTATTTTAATAGGAATTCCATTTTATATGATTGCAAACTCAGTAAATAGTGTAATTCGCGCTGATGGATCTCCTAAATTTTCAATGGCAGCAACATTAACTGGAGCTATTTTAAATATAATTTTAGACCCTATATTTATTTTTATCTTCAAATGGGGAATTAAAGGTGCTGCTATAGCAACAATAATTGGACAAATTGCATCCTTTATAATTTCAATAATATATTTTAAAAAAAGCAAAACATTTAAAATAAATAAAAACAGTTTTATAATGGATTTTAAAATTTTTAATAATATAATAAAATTAGGAGTTTCTACTTTTATTACACAAATGTCTATAGTTGTCATATCACTCGTTTGTAATATGATGCTAGCAAAATATGGAGCTTTATCTAAATATGGAGCAGATATACCAATAGCAACTATAGGTATATGCATGAAAGTATTTTCTATAGTTATTAATATTGTTGTTGGATTAATTTTAGGAGCGCAACCAATTTTAGGATTCAACTATGGAGCTAAAAAATATGAAAGAGTAAAAGAAACATTCAGATTAGTATTAGCTTATTCAATTATTATTGGAATTATTGCAACTTTAATATTCGAATTATACCCACAAATAGTTATAAAATTATTTGGTACATCAACTGATTTATATATGGAATTTGCTATTAAAACATTTAGAATATTCTTAATGCTAGTATGTTTTACTTGTTTAATAAAAATGATTTCGATATTTTTCCAAGCAGTTGGAGAACCTTTAAAAGCAGCTATAGTTTCACTATCTCGTGATATATTATTCTTTATTCCACTAGTAATTATTCTTGCAAGAAAAATTGGTGTTACTGGCCCTTTGTGGGCAGCTCCTATAGCAGATTTATTAGGAATAACTATTTCAACTATTCTAACAATCAACTTTTTTAAAAAATTAAAAGTAAACAAAGTTACTGAAAACGATACAGTTGTTATTAAAAAATCGAAAAATGGTCCAATTATATCAATTTCAAGAGAACATGGTTCTGCAGGTAAATATATTGGCGAGTTACTTGCTAAAAAATTAAATATTCCTTACTATTATAAAGAAATGACTGCTCTAGCAGCAAAAGAAGCAGGATTAGATAAAGACTTTATTTCAAAAATAAATTCTAAACATGATATTTTACATGAATTGTACTTAACAACCTCTCCTGTAAAATTTGCAATCGAAGCACAAGATAAAATAATTAAAAAAATTGCTCAACAAGGATCATGTGTTATAGTAGGTAGAGCCTCAGATTATGTATTAAAAGATAATAAAAATTTAATTAGAATATTTATTTATGCAAATGAAGAATTTAAAATAAAAAAATTACAAGAAATGTATGGAGATTCAGAAACAGAAGCAAGAAAAAACATGAACAAATCTAATAAGAATAGAGCAGCTTATTACAAAATTATATCAGGAAATACTTGGGGAGATTATAAAAATTACGATTTACTTATTGATTCATCTATAGGTATAGAAGAAACAGTTAACACAATTGCAAATTATATAAACAACATAAAAAAGTCATAATTAATGACTTTTTATTATACAATTTATATCTAATAATCCTAAATATTTTATAAAAATAGCATTAATTTATTTATTATAATCATCTAAAAATGAATGTCTTACACCATCTTTATGAAATCCTAATATACAATTCATATTTATATTATCTAGAGCTTTAAATATATTATAATCTATATCTCTATTAGATTTTCTTAATTCTTTTATTAAATTTTTCATCTCTAATCTTTTACTATTCAATTCATTTTTAGAAGTTTTCTCGGTAAATTTACAAGCACAATTAATAAAAGTCAAATCATTATACTTACTCCATGATATAATGTCATTTTCTTTAATTAAATAAAGAGGACGAATCAATTCTATTCCTGGAAAATTATCACTATGTAACTTTGGCATCATTGTTTTAATTTCTGAACCATAAAACATCGAAAGAAGAGTGGTTTCTATAACATCATCAAAATGATGGCCCAAAGCAATTTTATTGCATCCCAACTCTTGGGCTTTATTATATAAATGTCCTCTTCTCATCCTTGCACATAAATAACAAGGGCTTTTAGATCCAATATTAGTCACTACTTCAAAAATATTACTGTTAAATATTTCTATAGGAATATTCAATATTTTTGAATTACTTTTTATTAAATCTAAATTTTTTTTATTATAACCAGGATTCATAACAACAAAATATAAATCAAAATTTATCTTTCCATGTTTCTTTATTTCTTGAAAACATTTAGCCATCAAAAAAGAATCTTTCCCTCCGCTTATACATACCATAATTTTATCATTATTTTTGATTAATTCATAGTCTTGTATAGCTCGTACAAACTTACTCCATATTTCTTTTCGATACTTTTTGATGATGCTTCTTTCTATCTCTTTTACTCTTTCCATAATATTCTCCAAATTCATAAATATAATATAATAAAGTATAAAATAATACAATAAAAAGGAAGTTAAATATTAATCTCTATTATGCAACATATTCAAATATAATTCATATAGTTGTTTATGTTTCTTTGCTATTACTTCTAAAATTATTCCTGTTACCCACATCAATAATGCTACTACTATAAATATTGTACTTACTATTAATGATGGAAATCTTGGTACTAATCCGGTTTTAAAATACTCTACTATTACTGGTATCCCTAAAATTGCTGCTATTACCATACATACTAATGCTATTATATTAAAAAATATTGCTGGTTTATATTCTTTGAACAATGTTGCTATTGTTTTTAATACCCTTATTCCATCACTTACTGTATTTAACTTTGACTCACTTCCTGCTGGTCTATCCCTATATGTTACGGGTATCTCTACTAACCTATAATTTTTATCCACTGCATGTATTGTCATTTCTGTTTCTATTTCAAAACCTTTTGATAATACTGGAAATCCTTTTACGAACTCATAGCTGAATGCTCTATATCCTGTCATAATATCTTTTATTTTATTCTTAAATATTATATTTATAAACAATCTTACTATTCTATTTCCAAAATTATGAAACATTCTCTTATTTTCTGTAAAATATGTACTTGATAATCTATCTCCTATTACCATATCTGCTTTCTTATTTAATATTAAATCACACATTTCTCTTGCGTTTTCAGCAGGATATGTATCATCACCATCTATCATTAAATAACAATCAGCTTCTATGTTTCTAAACATACTTCTTATTACATTGCCCTTACCTTGTTTATATTCATATTCTACTATTGCTCCAGCTGATAAGGCTATTTCATCTGTGTGATCACTTGAGTTATTATCATACACATATATATCAGCTTCTGGTAGAGCTTTTTTATAATCTTTTACTACTTTTTCTATTGTTTTTGATTCATTATAGCATGGTATTAATACTGCTATTTTACTTCTTTCTTTTTTCATTTTTTTCTCCTTCTAAATTATTTATGAACAATCCAATCATTAATGGCATACTAAATATATAAGGTAAGGCATATCTAAAATATGTATTAGCAGGACTTGCAATACAAACTAAAATCAAAATAAATGCGGGTAATAAATATATTAATTTTTTATAACTTTTTTTATATAAAATATATGAAATCATAAATATGATCATCCATGTATTAAATCCAATATTTACTATTAAGCCAACAATTGGAATATATGGCCATACCAAACCAATAGAGCTTAATCTAATTCGTAAATTGTTTAACGAATTAAAATGATAATCAAATCCTTCATCAACAATTCTTTTATCTAGTTTAAAGTAAAAATACCAATTAGTTTTAACTGGATAAAAATACCCATAAACATTATTCATTGTAGCTTCTATATAAGTTCCAGGATGTTTTAATAAACCCTTAGCCCATACATTAAAATATTTTTTTAAATCATCCATTGTAGCATCTTTATTATATGTATTTTTAACTGCATCAGCAAGCTCTGGATTATATTTTTTAGCCATATTTTTATAATCTAAAATAGTAGCAATTATTTCTTTTTCATTTTCACTTAAATCATTTTCATGATATTTAACATATCTTGCCGTTTGTTGAAAAGGTATTGATAAAGTCTCTCTTATACTGCCTGGGGTAACTTTAAAATAAGGCAATATAACCTTATCATAACTTATATAAAATCCTAAACTAATAAAAAATATAAAAATATATTTCATTAATTTTTCATTACATTTTATAAATAAGAAAGGAAAAGATAATACAAATACATATATACCATTATTTCTAAATAAGCACATTAATATTATTATAAGAATAGTAAAAATAATTTTTTTTATAGGAAGATCTTTATTATTAATAAAATCATATAATAACATTATATAAATAATAACCATAGATCCAAATATAACATCTTTAACTCCTGTCATAGAATAAAAAGGAAAAACAGGTACTAAAGAATATATAAATAATATAATTAATCTGTATTTTACTGAAATTCTATATTTTTTTAAAAATTTTATTGTATATGATAAAGTTGATGATAAAATAGATATTTGCATTATACTATATAAAAATAATCCAAAATTATCATTATTAATTAAAGTACCTAATTTTAAACAGCCTCCAAGTAGTAATGTATGTAATACTGGATGATGATTTGTTATAATTTGATTAGGATCAATCAAATTAACATAATAAGAATACTTATTATCTATTCCAAAAAATTGCTTTATTTGAAAGCTTCCATCAGGATTTAATATAATTGGATAAAAACTAATTATATATGGCAACCAACATATTAAAATAATTATTAAACTTACTAAAAATGGATGATTATCAAATAAAATTAAAAATTTATTCTTAATTTCTTTATTATTTTTTTTATAATTATCTAGTTTTATAAAAAGAAATTTAATTATCTTATAGAATAAAATTGATAATACTATAAATACAAGCAAAGATATTAATATATTTAAAAT
>CAYQJD010000015.1:0-21885 GCA_964417835.1 uncultured Muribaculaceae bacterium | reverse complement strand
AATTCCTGTTGTTTCATTTTCAATATCAATATTAGTTAAAACACCCAATCCATAACTCGATAACATATTTCTATAAGTTTCAAAAGCATAATCTAAATTACTTAAAGACATATTATATTTATATTTTTCTCCTGTAAGACCTATTGCTATTAAAAATTGATAATAATTAGAAGAATACGCTAAAGCTTGTAAATCATCTACACTTCCTAGACTTTTCCAACTACATTTTTTTGTTTTATTTTTTAATTTAACACAAGAATCAGTAACTCTTGTACCAAAGTCTATTATATTATATTTATATCCAACAGAAATAGTTGCTGCTTTTACGACACTTCCTACAGTGTAACTTTTATTTATATTACCTATCTCATTATTATAAAATTTTCCATTAGAATAACTTTTACCTACAAAGGCTAAGATTGAGCCAGTATTAGGTTCACTTACAATTATATAAGAACCATTATAATATTTAGTACTCTTATATTCTTTAGATTTTAATATTTCATTTTCTAATAATTTTTCTATCTCTTGTTGAAGTTCAATATCTATATTTAAAACTAAATCATTTCCTATCTTAGCTTCTTTAACTAAACTTAATGTATTATCATTATTAATCTTATACTCTGCTTTACTACCTTTTAAATAATCCTCATAATACTTTTCCAAGTAACTTATACCAACTATATCATCTCTTTTATAACCTTTATTCTCATAATCTTTTAAATATTCACTTGGAATATAGCCAACAGATCCAATTACGTTATTAAGAATATCATTATAATTATTTTTTCTAATAAAAGTTAGCTCACAACGTATACCAGTCAAATTCAATTCTAAAATAGTACTATATTCATAATCTGTACAATCTTTCTTTATTATTTTATCCTGATAATTATATCCTTTATTCATTATATTAAATATATTAGAAGCTTTTTTTTCATCATCACTTAAACTATCTAACATTTCATTTGTTATTAAATCTAATTTATATTGTAATAATTTATTGCTATCTAACTTTCTTTCTTCATATCTTTTTAAAATATCACTACTAACTTTTTTATTTATATCTGATTTATGATTTATATAATAAAAATATTTTTGTTCATTTATACTCCCTATATCTATATCTAAAATACTTGCTAATTTCAAAGAAATCTCTATTTCTTCTTTTTCTGAAACATTATTTAATTTATTATAAATAATAGTTTTAACGCCAACATTGTCTACTATAATGTTACCATTTCTATCTAAAATTCTACCCCTTGGAGCACTAGCTCCATAAATAATTTTATTATTCTTACTTGAGAGTATATTATTATAATGCTCTGCTTTATAAAACATTAAATATCCCATTCTAATTACTGAAATTAAAAATATAAATATAACTAATATATATAAAACATATTTTTTCATAAAGTTCACCATTATTAGTATGTAATTTATTTTAATAATAAAACATACAATATATTGGTGATTAATTTGTTTAATATAATAGAATCTTATATAAATAAAATTTCAAAAAGTGATATAAATAACTTTGCTTTAAAAAATAATATTAATCTTAATAATAATGAATTAGATTTTATATATAATTTTATAAAATCTAAATACAAAGAAGTATTAAATAATCCTAACGAATTTAACTTAGTAAAATATAAAAGTCATTTTTCTAATGAAAATTTTATAAAAATTAATGCAATAGTTAATAAATATAAAATGTTAATATAAAAATTGAAACAATTTCAATTTTTTATTTTAAATAATTTTAATCAATGATAGCTTTATAAAAGAATAGAAGTTGAAAAAATGAAATCTAATTTTATAAAAAATACACTTAAAACTATTATTATTTCCATTATTATGATATTAATAGGATTTATTTCAATATTCTTAGTGCATTTAATGCCTACAGATAATATGAAAAGTAATGTGAAAAAATCAATAGAGTCAGAAAGCCCTACTAATTGGACTCCACAATTAACAAATTATGATAATACAAAATTAGAAGATTTTATAGATGAAGTAATGATTGACACCTCTATATATGATAAACATTCTCCACTATTAAGAAGTATTAATAATTATTATTTTTATATAAATTATCAACCATATACAGGTCTTAAAAATTATTTAAATGGTAAAAATATAAATGAAATAGAATATGCAAGATACTGGCATGGGTATACAGTTTTTTTAAAAATTTTTTTAAATTTCTTTTATTTA
Source organism: uncultured Muribaculaceae bacterium (assembly GCA_964417835.1). Classification (GTDB taxonomy): domain Bacteria; phylum Bacillota_I; class Bacilli_A; order RF39; family UBA660; genus UMGS1124. The sequence continues at coordinate 19,662 of CAYQJD010000015.1, read as the reverse complement.
TCAGATATAAAAATGTTAAACTATTGTTTTCAAATTTTATTAATTATTTCAATTTGTTTGCTAATGTATAAAAAGAAACTAAATAATTATATATTCCTTTTATATTTTCTATAATATTATTAGCACCAATGTTTATATTTAAATCTCTAAGTCTTTCTTCTGTTTTTGATTTAACACTTTTAAGTACACTATTTATATTATGGAAATATGAAAAAATTAAAAAAGAAAATTTAAAATTTATATTCTTAATTATAGGCGCTTTAACTAGTTATGTTGATATGTTGACATATCCTTTATTAACCTTAGGTTACCCAATAATATTTTTATTATTATTAGATAAGAAAACAACTTATAAAGAAAAAATTCTATACATCATAGAGTATTCAATATTTTGGATTATAGGTTATGTATTTATGTGGGCGGGTAAGTGGTTAATATCTTCTATCATATTAAAAAAGAACATGTTTATAGATGCTTACAACAATATTTTAATTCGTTCTGGAAATCAAGCATATAATACTACATTAACTATAAAAGATACTATATTAAATAACTTTAAATATTATGTTAATCCAATAACAGTATTGCTTACAATTGATATTATATTATTAAACGTATTTAAACTTATAAAGTTAACATTAAAAAGTAATAATGGTATAAATGATTTTATAAATTTAAAAAAAATAAAAGAAATTTTACCTTTTATTTTAACATCTTTAATGCCATTAGTATGGTATATAGTAATTAGAAATCATTCTTACGTGCATTGTTTTTTTACTTTTAGAATATTATCAATTATGTTTTTGTCAATATTTATAATAATTACTGAGTTATCAGAACAAAGTTAAAAAAAGAAATATTTTGAAATATTTCTTTTTTATTCTTCTCCATTTTCTAATTTGACTAATACTTCACGAGGTTTTGATCCATTTGGTGGACCAATTATTCCTCTTTCTTCTAATAAATCTATGATTCTAGCAGCTCTATTATATCCTAGTCTGAATCTTCTTTGAATTAATGAAGCACTAATCTTGCCTGTTTCAATAGCAAAATCAACTATTTCATTATATAAAGGATCTTCATATTCTTCAGCTTCAAAGCCTTCTTTTGCTGCCATATGATTAGGAGTACTTTCTGTTAGTGAATTATCATATTGGGCAACTTGTTCTTTACTTACATAATCTATTAATCTTTGTGTCTCTTCGTCACTTATAAAATTACCTTGTATTCTTATTGGGCTATTTTCTCCCATAGGTAAGTATAACATGTCCCCTTTACCCAATAGTTTTTCTGCTCCTCCCATATCTAAAATAGTTCTAGAATCTATTTGAGAAGCTACAGCAAACGATATACGACTTGGAATATTAGCTTTAACAACACCAGTTATAACATCTGTACTAGGTCTTTGAGTTGCAACAATTAAATGTATTCCAGCAGCACGAGCCATTTGAGTTATTCTCATTATTGAGTCTTCAACTTCCTTCGCAGCAACCAACATCAAATCTGCTAACTCATCAATTATTACAACTATAAAAGGTAATTTTTTTTCTATTTCAGCATTAGCTTGTTTATTTTGCTTTTCTACCCATTCATTATATCCACTTATATTTTTTACATTTTTTTCACTAAAGATGTCATATCTTTTTTCCATTTCAGCAACTATTTTTTGAAGTGCAATACTTGCTTTTTTCGGATCACTTACAACTGGACATAATAAATGTGGTATCCCATTATAATTTGAAAGTTCTACTTTTTTAGGATCAACTAATACTAACTTACATTCATCAGGTCTCATTCTTATTAGAATTGATGCAATAAAGCTATTTATACATACTGATTTACCTGATCCAGTAGATCCTGCAACCAATAAGTGCGGCATTTTTGCCATGTCAGCATAACAATTTCTACCCATAATATCTTTTCCCAAAGAAAATAGTATTTTAGCATTTTCCATATTACTTGGGATATTAGATAAAACTTCTCTAATTGGAACACTACTTGTATGTTTGTTAGGTATTTCAACTCCTACTGTGCTTTTGCCTGGAATAGGGGCTTGTATTCTAACATCTTTTGCTGCAAGAGCAAGTGCTATTTCCTTATTAATACTTGTTATACGACTAACTTTTGTTCCTGATGCAATTTCTACTTCAAATTGTGTAACAGTAGGACCTTCATGAATTTCAACAACCTTACCATTTATTTGAAAATCAGCCAAAACTTTTTCTAAAGCATTCTTAGTTTGAGTTAAAAACTCTGTAGTATTTGCTTTCTTGTTTTTCTTAATAGGATCTAATATATTTAAACTTGGCAATCTATAATTACTATTAGACTCATTTTTAGAACTTGGTTGTTCTTGTGCAGTTTCAACAACTACTTCATTTTTATTATAATTATGTAAATCTTCACTACTTGTTATTATTACTTTATTATCAATAACTTCTTCATCTTTAGATTCTTCTTCATCTTGATCAGCTTCTATAGCTTGTTCTTTTTTCATTTTATTTTTAACTTTAGCAAATAACCTACTAATTTTATCTAAAACATCTCCAATAGATAAATTAAATAATAAAATAACTCCAAAGAATATTAAACAGTAAAAAACAATATATGCCCCTTTTGTATCAAATAACTTATTTAATCCAAATCCACTTAAAGCACCTATAACTCCTCCACCTGCATTACTTAAATTAACAAAATCAGGTCCTTTAATATTCATAAGACTTTCTATTGTTGTTTCTGCAAAATCTTTAAAATGCAAATTTTTTTCAACGAACTTCATATGAGATAAACCTAATACAGCAATTGATAAAATATATACTCCAATAAATCTAGGAGAATAAAATTTAGGAGATTTTCTTTTTATAATAAAATATAATCCTAATAAAATTACTATTAAAATGAGTACATTACAATAAGTTCCAACTAAAAATATAGAAAATTGTTTAATTATTGAACCTACAGGCCCAAATACACCTATACCTATAACTCCTATTAATATTAAAATTAAACCAATAAATTCAACACTTATTTTAGGTTTAGAAGATTCTGCATTTTTTCTTTTTTTCTTCTTTGCCATATCATCACCATAATTTAATTATATAACACATGTTTTTTTTAAACAAGAAAAAAGACAAATTCTTATCTTAATATGGCAAGTATTTTTTGAATAGTAATGAATCTATTTCATTTAATTCATTATGCATTATATCAGTATCCTTCATACTAAAATAATTAACAAAAACTTTTTTAAATCATCGCTTCCCCAAAAATATTTTTTTTGTACAATAATCTTTCTTTGATTTAAGAGTATTATGTATATCAAAACACTTAAAATCAAATTTGTCTTTTTCGTCAATTTTATATTCCATTTCATTAATATTTTCTAAACTATCATTAATATTTTTAATATAAGAGAATATTAATGAATATAATTTCTTTTCTAACAACATAAAGAACTACCCTTTCTTATTTAGCAAAGCTTTTACACTATTCATTGCATCTTTTCTTCCAATATTTAATTTTTTAAACATATCTTCATACATTAAATCATCATTTGAAAGTATTAATTTAATTGCTTCCATAATTGTTTTAAAGTCACTTCCATATTTATATATAAACGAAATACTAATTAAACTACCTACTCCATAAAATATATCTCTATAATTTTTAACTAAATTTATATAATTTTTTAAAATATTTATATTATTCATTCTAAATAAAGCACCATTAACATCATTTTTCCTTAAGCCAATCTCTGATAATATACTGCATGTCTCTAAATATTTGTTTTCTCCGTCTTTAACAAATCCATGCATATATTCATGAATTTGTTTATAAATATCCTTTATATCAAATATATATACATTTCTAGTAATAATATTTAAATAACAAGAACTTTGAAATCTATAATCATATATAGATTCTTTTTTTGCTGTTTTTACAAATGAAAAAAATTCTTCATCAGATCTAATATAGTCATCTAAAATTTTCTCATTATTATTCCCTACATAGTTAATAGAATTATTAAAATTAATATCTTTTAAAATATATTTTAAAAATTTAACATCATCATTAAATGTATAAGTATTACTATATAGTTTTGAATTACTTTGAACATTTTCAAAAAGAGTTTTAAATTTATTATCAAGATTCATTTGTTGTTGTAATAAATTAATTATTTTATTAAGTATTGATGAGATATAACTATAGTCATAAAAGGATATTTTATTACATAATACCCTAAACAAAGAACCTGATTGTAGACCTTCTATTCTTAAATATAAATAATATATATCATGAACTATACCTTTTTTTGTTATTTCATCATTAGTCTCATTATACTCCTTTATTAAAATCTTTATAAGTTTAACTATTTTCTCCATTAATATCACCAATATGTTTTTCAACTTTTTTAATAGTCTTATTGAAGTCCAAAAAATCTACATCAAACCATTTTACATCCATTTGATTATTAAACCAAGTATACTGTCTTTTTGCGTATTTTCTACTTCTTAATTTTATTAATTCAATCGCATCTTCTAAACTTGTTTTCCCATCCAAATAATCATATAATTCTTTATAACCAATTCCAGTCATAACAGCTTTACTTCTTATATTTTTTTTATATAAACCTTTAACTTCTTCTAATAGACCATCTTCCATCATTTTATCAACTCTATTATTAATATTTTCATAAAGAATATTTCTATCAGTAGTTAAACCTATGAACGTACATTTATATAATAAAGTATCTTTATCTTTGATAGATTGTTTTCTATTTAAAAATCTAATCATTCTTTTTCTATTATTCTTATGTATATCACTATTACTATCTTTTTTTAACACAAGTTTATATAAATCATCATTAGATAAGTTTGAAAAATCTTCATTATTACTATCGCTTTCAAAAACATAATTATATAATCCTGCTTTAATATATAATCCTGTTCCACCTACAATAATAATATTTCTATCATTATATTCTTTTAGAATTTTTCTTAAATCTTTTTGATAATCATATACTGTATAAAGATCCTCAGGTTCAACAATATCAAATAATAAATGTTTTATACCGCATTTTTCCTCTTCTTTTATTTTAGCTGTGCCTATATTTAGTTCTTTATAAACTTGCATACTATCTGCATTTATTATTATTGCATTATATTTTTTAGCTAATTCTATACTTAATTTAGTTTTTCCAACTCCTGTTGGACCTACAATACATAATATCATAATATATCTCCTATTTAAACTTATCTAATAAAATAAAGACTTAATAGATAAGTATTATATTATCATAAAACTCAAAAAAACTCATTAGTTTTTTAATGAGCTTATTTAACAACAATATTAACTATACGTTTCTTTATTACTATAGTTTTAATAATTTCTTTACCGTCTATAAATTTCTTTACATTGTCATGAGATTTACTTAAATTTATTATTTCTTCATCAGTCATATTATTATTTATTTTAATTGACCCTCTAAGCTTTCCATTTACTTGAACTCCTATTTCAAATTCATTATCAATAGTTTTTTCATTATCATAAATAGGCCATGAAGATTCACAAATTGGGCTAAATCCAATTTCTTCATTTAATTCTTCTGTAATATGTGGAGCAATAGGATTTAATAAAGTTAATAATACTCTATAATCATCTTTCGTTATTGACTCTGCTTCATCAAATGTGTTAGTCAAAATCATTAATGTCGAAATCACAGTATTGTATCCCATTTTTTGTAAATCATTTTCTACTTTTTTAATACTTTTATGAATTATACTTTCAAAATTTTTAGTATAACCAGTTTCATTATTTATTTTATTTTTTAATCTTATAACTTTTTCTATAAATCTTTTACATCCTCTTAGAGAATCTGTATTCCATGGGACATCTTGTTCATAATCTCCCATAAACATTTCATATACTCTTAAAATATCTGCACCATATTCTTTAATTACATCATCTGGATTAATAACATTACCTTTTGATTTACTCATTTTCTCATTATTAGCTCCTAAAACCATACCATGACTAACTCTTGTCCAAATCATTTCTTTTTTAGGAACCAATCCTATATTATATAAAAATTGTACCCAAAATCTAGCATATAATAAATGTCTTGCTGTATGTTCCATACCTCCATTATACCAATCAACTCTGTTCCAATACTTCATAGCTTCCATTGATGCAAATTCTTTATTGTTATGAGCATCCATATATCTTAAAAAGTACCAGCTTGATCCCGCCCAGTTAGGCATCGTATCCGTTTCTCTTTTTGCTTTACTACCACACTTAGGACACTCACAATTTACAAAACTATCAATTTTTGCTAAAGGACTTTCTCCGGTATCAGTTGGTTCATATTCCGCAACATCTGGAAGTAATAATGGTAAATCTTCTTCATTCATTGGTACCCATCCACATTTTGGACAATTAATCATTGGTATTGGTTCGCCCCAAAACCTTTGTCTTGAGAAAATCCAATCTCGCATTTTATAATTAACTTTCTTTTTACCTAAATTATTCTTTTCTAAATAATCTAACATTTTATTAATAGCTTCTTCTTTATCTAAACCATTTAAGAATCCGGAATTAATGTGAATGCCATCACCTTCCATAGCCCCATCATTTATTATATAATCAAATGTTTTCTTATGTAATTCGTCAACTACTTCATTTAAAATAACATCTTTAGAAACCCATTCCACATCAAATTTTTCATCATCATCTAAATTAGTTTTATTTTTCTTATCACTTTTTAACTCAAAGTAAAAACCTGTACTTTCAATTTGAAAATTTTTCTTTTTATTATATGCATAATAATGATGTTTAATCTTAAATGTTTCCTGTTTTAATTCTAAATCAACATATCCTGTTTCTTCTTCAATTTCTCTTATTGCACAATCTAAAGCACTTTCTCCATCTTTTATCGTGCCTCCAACAAATAATCTTCCGCCTGCCTCATGCCAATTAATAGTTAAGTACTTATCTTTATTCTTATCATAAATAACTGCCACAATACTATTTTTAATTTGTTCATCAGTTGCTTTCTTACCCGTTTCTTCTTCTAAAACTTGAATAATTGGAATATTAAATTTCTTAGCAAATTCATAGTCACGAGAATCATGCGCTGGTACTGCCATAATAGCTCCTGTTCCATAAGTTGCCAAAACATAATCACTTATATAAATCGGAATATTTTCGCCATTTACTGGATTAATTGCATAAGCTCCGGTAAATACTCCAGTTTTTTCTTTATTTAATTCAACTCTTTCCATTTCATTTTTCAAAGAACAACTCTTAATATATTCTAAAACATCACTCATATGTTCTTTAGTTGTAATCTCTTTGACATATTCATGTTCTGGTGCTAAAACACAATAAGTTGCTCCAAACAAAGTATCACATCTTGTTGTAAAAACCACAAACTCTTTATCATGGCCAGCAATTTTAAACTTAACTTCTGCTCCCACAGATTTTCCTATCCAATTAATTTGCCCTAACTTAACTTTAGTAGCAAAATTAGTATCATCTAATCCTTTAAGTAAATCCTCTGCATAGTCACTCATTCTTAACATCCATTGTGACTTTTCTTTTTGAACTACAGGACTTCCACATCTTTCACAAACTCCACCTGCTGCATCTTCATTGGACAAAACGGTTTTGCAATTTGGACACCAATTAACTGGTATCTTATCTTTATAAGCCATTCCATGTTTATAAAATTGTAAAAATTGCCATTGGGTCCATTTATAATATTCTGGATCAGTTGTCGAAAACTCTCTCGACCAATCAAAAGAAAAACCTAACTTTTTCATTTGCTCTTTAAATGTTTTAATATTTTCTTTAACTGCTACTTTAGGATGAATATGGTTTTTAATTGCATATTGTTCAGCTGGTGCTCCAAAAGCATCCCACCCCATAGGGAATAATACATTATATCCTTGCAATCTTTTCATACGAGCTATAGCATCTTGTGCAGTATACCCCCTAACATGTCCAACATGCAATCCTGCTCCACTTGGATATGGAAACTCTACTAATACATAATATGGTTTTTTAGCATCGCCTGTTTTAGCATTAAAAGTTTTATTATCTTCCCAATATTTTTGCCATTTTTTTTCTATTTCATTATAATTCATTTCTTATCAACCTTTCTTTTTATAATTCTACCTAATATTTCATAAAAACTATATATTAATGCAACTAATATAACAAAACCTAAAAGTATCTCTAAAACATAATTCCATTTAGGTAAAGAAGAAATTGTCCCACTTAAACTTATTATTAAAGGATCAATGAAACATATTATTATTCCAATACTTTTTGGATTTAAATCTTTCTCTTTAATTTCAAACTTTATTTTAATAAATTCCACTTGCATACTATTTAAAATACTTTTTTTCTTTAATCCATAAAGATAAAAAAATATAAAATATAATATAAATAATACTATATAAGATATTAAAAATAATAATAAACTATCCATAAAATCCTCCAAAAAAAAACTTAATCCAAAGGACGTAAGTCTTACGTGGTACCACCTAATTTTTATCTCTTAAATTTATATAGAAATCACCCTAATAACATCCAAAAGCAAGTTCATAAGTAAAATATTATTAGTTTTCATCAACCACTAACTTTCTTTTGAATATTTATACTTACTAATACTCTTTCTTCATATGTATGAACCTATTATATTAAACTTCTAAAAAAAATACAAGCACTTTTTAAGAAAGTATAATATATAAATCAACCTGCATATTCGTTATTTCTAATTATCTTGCATTTATTAAATAAGCCTTATTATTCTAAAGATTTACATGTTTCTGTTCCAAAATAAGCATATACTCTATTATTTTTTTTATAAACGTGAACCTTACAATCTTCATCGCTTGCTAAATCTTTATTATTTTTAGGATTTATAAAAGACTTACCATTAGAATCACCATCTAAGAAATCTTCTTCTATTAATTTTTCTACAGATATTTTATTACAACTATACATATTGTTGCTATCTTTTTCATAATAACACTCTTCTTTGGGTTCAGCTTGAAGTAATGTCTTATTATCTTGTCCCCATAAAACTGCAGCTGACTCTACAATATCTATTTTAGTATTTAAAGATTTAGATTTCATTTTTTCACTTATTTTCATAACCCCCGGTACTCCAATACTAATTATAAGTCCTAAAAGAACTATTACTGCTAAAAGTTCAACTAAAGTAAAGCCCTTTTTATTATTCATTACATACACCTTCATTTATTACAAAAGAATAAATTTTATTATATTTTTTATATATTTTTATTTTACAATCATTTAAATCTTTTTTTTCATCACGTGGATCAATTATTAAATTAGAATCATTATCTCCTTTAATATATCCCTCATTTATTAAAACAGATACACTGATTTCATCTTTATAACAATAGCAAACACTATTTTCTTTGCAATTCGTAACACTATCTATAATGCAAGTTTCATTAGAAAATTTTGTTTTATTATCTTGAGCATATAATATTGCTGCATCTTCTATATTAGATATTTTATTTTTATAAATTTTTTCTCGAGCAGTCTTATTCGCAGTCATTACACCAGTTCCAGTAATAGTTATTATAATTCCTAATAAAACTATAACGGCTAAAAGTTCAACTAAAGTAAACCCTTTATGATTCATATAATCACCTTATTATAAATATAAAACATTTTATATTTAAGTTCAAGAAAAAAACTAATTGCTAGTTAGTTTTTCGTCAATCTTTCTATATACTTCTTCTCTTCCTTTTTTTGTAATACTTGAGAATAAAATTAAACTATCATTTTCTTTTAATTTTAATGTTGTTTTTATTAATTTTTCTTGTTTATCTCTAGAACTAGATTTTACTTTATCATATTTGGTAGCGATTATAGTAACAGGTAAATTATAATATTTTAAATAATCATACATTAAAATATCATTTTCACTAGGTTTATGTCTAAAATCTACTAACATAAATACCATTTTTAAATTCTCTCTAGTAGTTAAATATTCTTCTATCATTAAGCCAAATTTCTTCTGCTGACTTTTAGATACAGTTGCATAACCATATCCTGGAACATCTACTAAATAGAAATTATTATTAACTAAATAAAAATTCAAAGTTTGTGTTTTCCCTGGTTTTGAACTGGTACGAGCAAAATTTTTTCTACATAATATAGTATTAATAAAACTGCTTTTCCCAACATTGCTCTTACCTACTAATAAAAATTCAATCTTATCTTGTTCTGGATATTGACTTGTTCTTACAGCTATATTAGTAAGTTCAGAGGATTCTATTTTCATTTTCTCTCACCAATATAATTATATAAAAAAATGTAAAATAATGCAAATAATTAGTAAATTTATAGAAATATATTTATTTTTATTATATAATTTTATAAGGTGATAGAATGTTATATCCTGGCACTATAAAAAAAGAATATAAAAGAAATATTTCATACAAAAATAGAGGTATGAAATTAGAAAATTTATTAAATGAAACTAATGAGTATTATATAAATAACAATATTGCATTAATATATAAAAAACCTACTCCAATTCTAGTATGTAAAGTAGATTACAAAAAAAACTTAATAACTGAAGGATATTATAAAATTCCTTCAACGTTAGATTATAATGGTATATATAAAGGAAAATATATAGATTTTGATGCTAAAGAAACTTTAAATAAAACTTCTTTCCCATTATCTAATTTACATGAACATCAACTTACACATATGAAAAGAGTTATTAGTCATGGAGGTATAAGCTTTTTAATAATAAAAATTAATAATTCGTATTATTTATTAGATGGGAATATAATAATAGATTTTATAAATACAAACAAAAGAAAAAGTATTCCATATAATTTTATTAGGGAAAAAGGATTAAGTATTAAAGAAGGTATTATGCCCGCATTAGACTATATAAAAGTAATTAATGAATATTATTTCAAGGGAGAATAAATTATGAAAAAAACAACTTATAATAATAAAAAAAATAAAACCAAAGAAACTCAAGATGACTTAGAACTTACTAATATATATAAATATAAAGGAGCTGAAAGAACAAAAGCAAAAATAAAAAATAATGCTAAAATTGCTAAGAATGAAGCTAATAAACTTAAAAATAAATATAAAAAAGGTTCTATTGGACAAAAAATACTAATTATTTTTATGCTCTTTCTTATATTGTGTCTTACATTGGGAATAATTTTTACTTTATATATAATAATACATTCTCCTAAGTTTGATACATCAAATTTATATAAAAAAGAATCTAGCGTATTATTAGATAAAAATGGAAATGAATTTGCAAGATTGGGAACTGAAAATAGAGAGGTTGTTACATATGAAGATTTACCGCAAGTTTTAATTGATGCAATAGTTGCAACAGAAGATTCTAGATTTTTTCAACATAATGGAGTTGACTTAGCAAGATTTTCTAAAGCTGTAGTTGGACAATTACTTGGGCATAGTAATGCTGGCGGGGGGTCTACTTTAACAATGCAAGTTGTAAAACTAACCTATACAAGTTCTGAAGATAGCGGAATCGAAGGTATAATAAGAAAATTTACTGATATTTATATGTCTGTTTTTAAAGTTGAGAAATCATATACAAAAGAACAAATATTAGAGTTCTATGTAAACATTCCATATTTGGGTAGCGGTGCATATGGAGTAGAACAAGCTTGTCAAGTTTATTTTGGAAAAAGTGTTGATGAAATATCTCTTTCAGAAGCAGCTTTAATAGCCGGATTATTCCAAGCCCCCGGATCATACGATCCATATTCACACCCAGAATTAGCAGAAACTAGAAAAAATCAAGTATTAAATTTGATGTATAGACATGGTTATATTTCTGAAGAAGTAAGAGACCTTGCAAAAAGTATAACTGTAGAATCAATGTTAGCAGGGAATACAAAAACATTGAATAAATATCAAGGATTTGTTGATACTGTAGTTTCAGAAGTTATTAAAAGAACAGGAAATGATCCAGCAACTACATCAATGACTATTTATACAACTTTAGATCCAGAAAAGCAAGACGTAATAGAAAATATATATACAGATTACAAATGGAAAAATGACGTTGTTCAAGCTGCTATGACAGTAATTGATGTTAAAGATGGGTCTATAGCCGCTATTGGAGCAGGAAGAAATAAAAAGACAGAAAGATCATTAAATTTGGCAGCTGACCCAAGAATTAAAAGACATCCAGGAAGTACTGCAAAACCAATATTTGACTACGGTCCTGCTATTGAATATCTAAACTGGTCAACAGGCCAAACAGTCGTAGATGATACATTTAAATACACTAGTGGGGGTAGTATTAAAAACTGGGACAATAAATATTACGGCATTATGACAGCAAAACAGGCATTAGCACAAAGTAGAAATATTCCAGCTTTATATACCTATCAGCAGTTAAATCAAGAACAAATAAAAGAATTTGTAACAAATTTGGGTATTGAACCTGAATATGAAAATGGTTACATAAACGAATCACATAGTATCGGGGGATTTAATGGAGTAAATACTCTTCAAATGGCTGCAGCATATGCAACGTTTGCAAGAGGCGGTACTTATATAGAACCTTATAGTTTTACAAAATTAGAATATACAAATTCTGATGAAACATATACAGTAAAACCAACTAAGAGAAAAGCTATGAGCGAATCAACTGCCTATATGATAAATATGATGTTAAAATATGCAGTAACAAGTGGTGCTGTAACTACAGGTACAGTAAGCGGTACTGACGTTGCTAGTAAAACAGGAACTTCTACTGTAGATTCTAGTGCTAAAAAAGCAAACGGAATAACAGGAAGTGTTATTGGAGATTCATGGCAAATGACTTACTCTCCAGATTATTCAATTGCATTATGGTATGGTTATGAAAATCAAATTACAAAAGATTACTATTTGACTCAAAGTGAAGGGTCATCTAATAGACGAGCAATTAGTAAAATTCTTGGTTCAAAAATATTAAAAACTAATTCTACTTGGGAAAAACCTACATCAGTAGTAAGCGCAGATATAGAATTAGAAACTGACCCATTAGAATTGCCATCTGCTGCCACTCCTACTAATTTGATTTCTAATGAATATTTTAAAAAAGGTACTACTCCTTCTGAAACTTCTATAAGATTTCAACAACTAGAAAATCCTAAAAACTTAACTTATACAAAAACGGAAAGTGGCATTACATTAAGCTGGCAAGGAATAGAAACTCCTAAAGCTATTGATATTACATATTTAACTGACTACTTTGCCAATAATGTTTATAAATATTGGGGAGATAAATATTTAAATAAAAGAATAGAATATAATAACAGTGTTTTAGGCACACTTGCATATTCAATTTATATAAATGGAAATTACATTGGTACAACTACACAAACAAATTATACATATAATGGTACTATAACTGATAATTCAGACGTTGTAGTAAAATCTACATATACAAATTACGCAGCATGTGAAAGTTCTGGAACAAGTATAATTGTTACTTTAAGTGGAATTACTTCTCCATCTACTGATGCAAATAATAACGATACTAATGACAATAATAATAATCAAAATAATAATGATACTTCAAATTCTGATACTAATGAATTTACTATAAGTTTAAATGGCACAAATCCAATGACAAAAGAAACATTTAATAATTTAATACTTACAAATGGATTAGTTACTGTTACTTCTAATGGTAAGGACGTTACAAATAAATCAATTATTACTTATGAATGTGATGATGGAGACTGTAGTTCAGACACTTTTAGAGTTTTTGTAACAATTAAATATTCTAATAATTCCAAAACAAAATCATTTACAGTTTCAAACTAAAAAATAGTAGGCTAATCTACTATTTTTTATATAAAATCTAATTTATTATTATCTATATTATCTGAATCTTTTGCATAGCTAACAACAGCGTTTATATGCCCCTCTTTACTACCTATATCAAAATAATCTCCTTCTATAACTTTATATCTAAAAATTTTATTATCTTGAATCATTAAATTTAATGCATCTGTCAATTGGTATTCTCCATCATATCCTTTTTTTAAATCTTTTATATAATCGAATATATCGTTAGTTACAATATATCTTCCTAAAGCTGCATAATTAGATGGAGCTTTTTCTTTTGAAGGTTTTTCAATTATTCCTTTTAGATAATTAGAATTTTCATCAGGATAAATTATTCCATATTTATGTACTTCTTCTCCTAACACTTTATGTACTCCAATTACATTGCCATGAGTTTCATTATAAACCTTTATGAGCTGATTTAATGCAGGACTATCATAGTTTTTTATTAAATCATCCGCTAAAACAATTGCAAAAGCATCTTCATTCTTTAAATATTTTTTTGCTAAATATATTGCTTTTGCACTACCAGTCTGTTCTTTTTCTAAAATAAAATGTATTTTTACAATAGAAGTTAAATCAACTATCTCTTTATAATTATTATTTTTATTAGTTATTATTAAGCGGTCTTCTAATCTCTTATTCCTAGAAAAGTAGTTAATTATTGCATCTTTATCTTCCGAAATAACCATATATACTTCTTCTATACCGCTAGAAGCTAACTCTTCTAAAATATATTGAATAACTGGTTTATCTACAATTGGTAACATTTCCTTAGGAACTGCTTTCGTTATTGGCAAAAAACGTGTCCCAAATCCACCTATAGGAATAACCGCTTTTGTAATTTTTTTCATATAATTCCCCTTTTGTATAGAAAATAAATAAAGTTGCAAAAACACAACCTCGTTAGATAACTTTAATACATATTTAATATTGTTATCTTCAATATAAATTCTTCCTGTTAAAGAATATTTATCAATCTAATCAGTGAAATGATTGTAACATAATATCTTATTTTAGTCAAATATTATCATTTATTTTGTTTATAGTATCTTTATCAAGATTATTTATGATTTTATTTATATTGCATTTCTTTTTATATAAACCCAATATATTTTCATAATATAACAATTTATCCTTAATGACTATTAGTTGTTTACTTATTGCATTTTTACTAATATTATCGTTTTCAGCCATTTCAAGTGTTGTAAGATTATCATAATAATAATCTTCAAAGTATTTTTGTTGTTTAATTGTTAAAAGTTTCCCATAATATTCATAAAGTGTAATTAAATATTCTCTCTCTTCCACTTATACCATATCCTTAAATAACCCATATATATATTCTTCAATATCAAATGATTTTAAATCATCTATTCCTTCTCCTAGACCAATAAATTTAACAGGTATACCAACGTTTTCTTTAATAGCAAGTACTATACCACCTTTTGCAGTACCATCTAATTTAGTTAAAACTATCCCAGTTATATTTGTTATTTCTTTAAAACTTTCTGCTTGCAATATTCCATTTTGACCTGTAGAGGCATCTATTACCAATAAAGTTTCGTGTGGAGCATCTGGAATAAATTTTCCAATAACTTTGTTAATTTTTTCTAATTCATTCATCAAATTCACTTTATTTTGTAATCTTCCAGCAGTATCAATTAATACTATATCAACATTATTTTCAGTAGCTTTTTCAAGACCTTCATATATTACCCCTGCTGGATCTATATTTCCCTTTCCAAAAAACATTGAATTAGTTCTATCCGCCCAAACTTTTAATTGCTCAACTGCACCTGCTCTAAATGTATCTCCAGCAATTAACATTACCTTTTTTCCTTCTTTAGAATATTTATTTGCAAGTTTCCCAATTGTAGTTGTTTTACCTACGCCATTTACACCAACAAATAATAATATAGTAGGCCCAGAACTATTGATATTTATTTTATCAGTAATATTTTCTCCAGTAACATATATTAAAAATAACTCGTCTACAATTACTTCTTTTAAATATTCTGTATCAACTATATTTTCTTTTTTAACACGTTTTTTTAATCTTTCTAAAAAATCAATAACAGTTTTAACACCAATATCTGCTTTTATTAATAAACTTTCTAACTCTTCATAATATTCATCAGTTACTTTTCTATATTTAATACCTAATAAATTTAATTCACTTACAAACTCTTTTCTAGTTTTTTCTAATCCTTTATCGTATAATTCCAAGCTTTCTTTATTTTCTTTTTTTAAAACATTTTTAATCTTATCAAAAAATCCCATAAATTAATCTTCCTTTATTATTTCTTTGATTGGTGAATATGTTTTTCTATATCCTTCAATCAAACCATATTTATTTATAGCATCAATATGTTGTTTGGTAGGATATCCTTTATGGTTTTTAAAACCATAATTAGGATACTTTTTATCCAACTCATACATCATACTATCTCTTGTAACTTTTGCTATTACACTCGCTGCTGCAATCGCTTCACTTTTTAAATCACCCTTTATAATACTAGTAGAAGGTATATCTAATTTTAAAGGCATCGCATCTATAAGAATATGTTCTGGTTTTATATTTAAATTGTTTATTGCATCTTTCATCGCTAACTTTGTTGCTTCATATATATTTACTTCATCTATTTTTTTTTCATCGATAATTCCTATACCAATGCTAATTGCAGAATCTTTTATCATTTTATAATATAAATTTCTCTTTTTTTCACTAAGTTTTTTTGAATCAGTTAACCCTTCAATAATCAATCCTTTTGGTAAAATAACCGCTGCTGCAACAACAGGTCCTATTAAAGGCCCTCTACCAACTTCATCAACGCCTGCTATATATTCTATTCCTTTACAATAAAGTTCTTTTTCATATTTAAGCATATCTATTTCCATATTAATGTTTACTCCTTTTAAAGTGTCCATATTCATCTTTAGAATATCCATGATTTTCTTGAGAAATCTTCCCACCTTTTATAGTTTCAGCTCTTCTTGAGTCTTAAAATCATTTTAAAAATCTTTTTATATTCTTCAGCTGGTATATATCTTTTAGAATCCTCTTTTAAATATCTTTGCAAATTACTAGTTGAAATTAATAATAACTCTTTTCTATTGTATCTTAAAAATGAAGTTAATTTGCCACAAAAATTCATAAATTCTTCTTCAGATAAATGCTTATATAATTCTAATTTACTTATAATTATTAATATTATACTTTCAATTCTTTCATTTTTTCAAAATTAATCAACCCTGTCAAAAGTTATATTTTTTATATATTCATTTTTAATATCATTTAAAATATATTCACTCACTCTATTATAATCTACTTCTCCACCACTTATAATTGCACCAATCTTTTTACCAATTATATCATAAGTAATACTTAAATCTTCATCAATATTACTAATATTATATCTATTTTTTAAAATATTTGGATAATATTTCTCTAGTTTTTTTAAAATATGTATTGCAATCTCATCTTTTTCAAGAACTTCTGCTTTTATTGCAGTCATACTAGCTAAATTTAATGCAACCTCACTATCTTCAAATTTAGGCCAAAGAATTCCTGGAGTATCTAATAATAAAATATTACTCTTTGTTTTTAACCAAACTAAATTTTTAGTTATACCCGGAATGTTACCCGTATTAGCTACTTTTTTCCCAACCATTTTATTAATTAAAGTACTTTTACCTACATTTGGTATTCCAATAACTAAGCCTTTAATTTGTTTCTCCTTCATTCCTTTAATTATTCTTTTATTATTTAATTCAAGAAGTTTCTCATTTGTTTTATTAACAATATCATTTATAAAAGAATTATCATTTAAATTAGAAGCTATAACAGTATATCCTAAATTATTATAATATTCAATCCATTTATCAGTTATCTCTTTATCACATAAGTCATATTTAGTCATTATTAATAATCTAGGTTTATTTTTTAATATACAATCAATATCAACTATTTTACTTGAAAAAGGTATTCTTGCATCCACTAATTCATAAACTATATCAATTAAAGGTAATAATTCAACTATTTGCCTTTTGGTTTTCTGCATATGACCTGGATACCAGTTAATGGAGACTTTTGAAAAACTTTCTTTATTATTCATATTTAATCACTTCCTATATTTAAATTATCTATTTTATTAATCCACCATTGCATTTTAATTCATATATCTTAACACCTTTTTTATATACTCTTTCAGTACCATTAAAATAATCTAAATTACCTTCTACTTCAAAAGTATATTTATATTCATTATTAATAAATTCTCTAGGCCCTCTTACTGGAATGATTTTTTTATCTTCTCCTACCATCATTAAAGCAGGTCTTAAAGCGTTATCCATTGCCTCTTCCCCTAAATTTTCATCAATTGTAACCCCATAATAATTCATTGCCCAATATGTTTCATTATCTATGTAAACAACTTCTTCTCCAATAAACTTAGTTCCACCAAAATAAGTATCGTGGTAAACCATATTATCACTTTTATATTCATAATCTTTAGAATTTAATCTTGTACTTAATGCTTTTTCTACTGTACTATTTGCATATGTTTGTTTCTTTGCTTCTATCAAAAATTTTTCAATATTATTCATTTTTTACCTTCTTTCTTCTTATCAACTAATTCCTTATGATAAAAATAATTGATATACTTTATATTATTTTTTTGACAATATTCATTTATCTCTTCGGATAATATTTTCCAATAATCATAATTTTTATTATTATAAATATTTAAGTATTTTATATATAATTCATTATAATTTTCTTTAATATAATCTAAAATAACTTTTTTGTAGTTACCTCTTAGATTAAGGTTTTCGAACCAATATTCATCAACATATTCTTTTGAAATCTCAATAATTTCTTTCCATTCTGTTATATATGGAAAAATTGGAGACATAAATAAAACTGTATATATACCATTTTCGTGTAATTTTTTTAATGTTAATAATCTATCTTGAATTGGACTGGCATTATCCATATTTTTTCTAAAGTTTTCATTTAATGTATTAATAGACATACTAACTTTTAAATTTTTAAACTTTTTTAATAAATCAACATCTCTTAAAATTAATTTTGATTTAGTTGATATAGAAAGATAACAGTCTGAATGAATTAATTGTTCTAAAATTTTCCTGGTAATAAGATATTTTTCTTCTAACTCATTATAGCAATCTGTAACAGATGATAGAAAAACATTTTTCTTTGAAATTTTTTCTAAATTAATTTTTTTATCACATCTTTTAACATCAACAAATGCTCCCCATTCTTCTTTATGACCAGTAAATCTTTTCATAAAGGAAGCATAACAATATTTGCAAGCATGTGAGCATCCTACATAGGGATTAATAACATAATCACTTGCTGGAAGATTTGATTTAGTCAAATAATCATTAACATTTATTTCTTTAATTTGCATAATGTTTAAACATTTATCACCTTTCATAAAAGTTTTTCATAACTACCACACTTTAACTTTTTTGCCATTTTTTTATAAAAAATAAGTTAAAAATGTAAAAAGCAATTCAATTTTTTGCTTTATTTATAAGTGGTTGAGAGTTGTTTTTCATAACTCCCCATTTACCAGTTAATTCCGACTGATGTAAAACTTTTTTCCTTATCTTTTTTCTCCATAAAAAAACATCCTTTCCTGAATTTTTATATCTAAATTGCTTTTATTTTTTCTGCGTTTTCACTCGGAGATATTATATCACATTTATTACGATTTATAAAGTCAAGTGCTTCAAAATATT
>CAYQJD010000014.1:0-22237 GCA_964417835.1 uncultured Muribaculaceae bacterium | reverse complement strand
GCTTGAAGAGTTGATACGGTATGGATATATGATTGGTGAAAATGAAAAAAGTACAGATAACAAAAACAAATGAAGAATTATTTTATGATAAATTAGAAAATGGATTAGAATTATATATTTTGCCTAATAATAATCAAAAAAATTTCTATATAACTTTTAGCACTAAGTTTGGTTCAATAAACACAGAGTTCAAATGTGGTAACGAAACAACATTTAAAAAAGTTCCTAACGGTATAGCACACTATTTAGAACATTTAAAATTTAATACAAAAGATGGAAGTGCTTTTGAATTCTTTTATAAATTAGGTGCAAGTGTTAATGCATTTACTTCATATGATTTAACGTGTTATGAAGTATATTCTTCAACATTTTTTAAAGAAAATTTAAATTATTTATTGGATTATGTTCAAACTCCATATTTTAATAAAGAATTGGTAGATAATGAAAGAGGTATAATTACTGAGGAAATAAAAATGTATGAAAATAATCCTAATACTGAGCTTACATATGCTGCATTTAAAAATATTTTTATACATGATTTAAGAAAGAATTTAATTAGTGGAACTAAAGAAGATATTAATAAAATTAGAGTTGAACATATATTTGAATGTTATAACACATTTTATAATCCTAATAATATGTTTATTATTATAACAGGGAAAGTCGATCCATATGAAGCTTTAGCTATTATTGTTGAGAATCAAAAAAAGAAAGAATTTATAAATAAAACCTTTCATATAAAAAAGATTAATGAACCATTAAAAGTAAAAGAAAAATATAAAGAAATATTTATGAATGTTGAAACAAATAAAGTTAGTGTTTCTTATAAAATTCCAAAAAAGAATTTTAAAAAGATAAATATCTCAAATGAGTTACTATCTATTTATTTTGATCTATTATTTAATTTATTATTTGATTCTACTAGTTCTATTCAAGATAAATTAATATCATCAAAAGTTATACAAAGTGGTATAAATATAAATAAAACTTATACTGATGATTATATTGTTGTTAATTTAACAACTGATACAGATTATCCTGAATTATTTATTAAAATGATAAGAGAAGAAATAGAGAATATGAATATTCAAGAAACTGATTTTATTAGAAAAATTAAAGTGATAAAAAGTAATTATTTATTGCATTTTGATGACATTGAACTAGTTAATAGTAATATTCAAGATAATATTTTATTATATGGAAAATTTATTGATGATTATTTAGATTTATGTGATAAATTAACATTTAATAAATTAAAGGAAATTGTAAAACAATTAAAGACTAAAACAGAATCAATTTTAATTATTAAACCTAACTGCTAATTTTAGTAGTTTTTTTAAAGGAAAATAAAAAGAATCTTTAATATATTTATTAGAGGTGATTTTTATAAAAAAATATATGAACAAAAAAACTTTAATTATAATAGTTATAATTTCTATATTTATTACAGTATTTGTATATAATCGAAATTATAACAATTACAATTTAGTTGAAGAAAATGATGATTTATTAGTGGATAGTACTACTGAAGAACTAAAAGAGATTTCTACTTTTTTTGTAGATGTCAAAGGTGCTGTAAAAAAGCCAGGAGTTTATGAGTTTAAACAAGGTGATAGAGTAATAGATGCAATAAATAAAGCAGGTGGGTTAAAAACAACATCGGATACAAGTAATATAAACTTGAGTCAAAAGTTAAAAAGTGAAATGGTTGTTTATATTTATACTAAGAGTGAAATTAAAAATAATTCGAAGAGTATTTCATGTGATACTATATGTGAAACTAATGTCATTGAGGTAAATAACTGTATAAAAAATGATAAAGATGAGAACTTAATTAATATAAATACTGCTAATGAAGAAGAATTGTTAAAGTTATCTGGATTAGGAGAATCTAAAGCAAAAAAAATTATCGAGTATAGAGAAGCAAACGGTAATTTTGAAAGTATTGATGAAATAAAAAATGTATCTGGTATAGGTGATGCGTTATTTGAAAATATAAAGGATAAAATTAAAGTATGAAAAAATTTATTTTATTATTTGCTATACTTTCATTATCTTCGTCAACAAAAATAATAGGATATTGTGATATTAAGGGAAATATAAAAAATCCTGGTGTATATGAAATTAAGGAAAATTCTAAAATACAAGATATAATAAATTTGGCTGGTGGACTAAAAAAGAATTCATATACTGATAATATAAATTTAAGCAAAACTGTGGAAGATGAGATGGTAATTTATATTTTTTCAAAAGATGAAATAAACGAGAAAGAATGTAATTGTGAAGTTAAGTATGTATATACTACTTGTGAAACTGAAACTCAAAATGAAAACTCAATAGAAAGTATTGAAAAAGACGAAGAAGTAGAAAAAGATAATTATAATATTATGACAACAGAAGAATTTGATAATAAAATAAATATAAATACTTGCACTAAAGATGACTTGGTTACGATAAAAGGACTAGGAGATAAAAAAGCTAGTGCTATAATAGAGTATAGAGAAATAAATGGATTATTTAATTCTATAGATGAATTATTAAATGTTAATGGTATAGGTAATGCATTATTTGAAGAAATTAAAAATTTTATCAAAATATAAATATATAATAATTGTTCTTTTGGCAATTTTACTTGCTTTAATTAGATCAAACAGAAATATTTCTTCAAAGTATAATATTACAGATAATAAATTTGAAGGTATCATTATAGATTATAAATATGATAAAGATAAGATAAGTTTCACGCTAAATGCTAATGAAAAAATAAGATGTAATTTTTATATTAACGATTTAAATTTTGTTCCTTCTTTAAATTATGGTGATAAAGTAAATTTAACAGGAGAACTTTCAATTCCTAGTAATAATACAATTCCTAATACATTTAACTATAAAAAATATTTATTTAATAATGGAATAAATTATACACTGAATGTGGTTAGTATAGATAAACAAGAATCTTCAAAAAATTATTTATATATTATTAAAAATAAAATTCAAAAAAGAATAAAAAATATAGATGATAGTGGGTATTTATCGATGTTTATATTAGGGAATAAAAATTATTTAGATAATGATATTTATAAGAGTTATAAGTCTAATGGAATAATACATATTTTTTCGATCTCTGGAATGCATATAAGTTTACTTGCAAGCGTAATATTATTTATTTTAAATAATATAAAAAAAAGCAATATAAATATTTTTTTAGTAATAATTTTTCTAATTTTATATTTAATTATTACTAATTATCAAGCTAGTATAGTTAGAAGCATAGTGTTTTATATTTTACTTCATATTTTTAAATTAAAAGATATAAAGATAGATACCAGCAATATTTTGCTTTTGTCTATTAGTTTGATTTTACTTATTTATCCTAAATATATTTACAATATTGGATTTTTATATTCTTCAGTTATAAGTTTTTCTTTAATATATTTTAATAAATTTTTTAATAAAGGTTATTTTATAAATATTTTATTAATATCTTTAGTAAGTTTTTTTGTTAGTTTGCCTATAACTATAAATAATAATTATTGTGTAAATTTTTTAAGTATTATAATAAATATGTTTTTTGTTCCAATAATATCTTTTATTATTTATCCTCTTTCTATAATTACTTTTTTCTTCCCTGCATTAATAAATATATTTAAAGTTTTTATAAATTTAATAGAGACTCTTTCTTTATTTTTAAATAAAATAACTTTTTTTCAACTTGCTTTACCTAAAATTAATATAATTGAAATAGCTATTTATTATTCTCTTTTATTTTATTTAAGTAACAAAGATAAAAAGTATTACATATTTCTTTTTATGTATGTAATTTTTATAAAATCTATACCATTAGTTGATTATAATGCATATGTTTATTTTTTAGATGTAGGACAAGGGGATATGACTGTTATAAAATATAAAACTGAGTGCATCATAATTGATACAGGTCCTAAAAATTATAATAGTAATTATGAAGTAGGGGAAAGTTTAATAGTTTTTTTAAATAGTATAGGTATAACAGATGTTGATTTATTGGTTTTGAGTCATGGAGATAGTGATCATATTGGGAACGCAAATTATTTAATAAAAAATTTTAAAATAAAAAGAATAATGATTAATGATGGTAATATAAATAATTATGAAAAACAACTTCCTAAAGAAAAAATAGTATCTGAATATAATTCAAGATTAAATTTTATAAAACTTAATCATAATTTATGTGATGATGAAAATTGTAATAGTATAGTTAATTATTTAGATATATTTAATACTAAAATATTATTTATGGGAGATGCTCCTAAAAGTGTCGAAAAAGAGCTTTTAAATAAATATAATTTAAAAATTGATATAATAAAATTAGGACATCATGGTTCAAAAACTAGTAGCGATTATGATTTTTTAAAAAAAATTGATCCAGATTACGCAATTATTTCAAGTGGCAGAAAAAATATTTATAAACATCCTAGTTTAGAAACATTAAAAACATTAAAAAATTTAAAGATAAATTATTATAATACACAAAGTGATGGTACTATTTATATAAAAATTTCTAAAAAAAATAGAACTATTTTTACAAATGCTCCATAAAATATAATATACATTATAATGTTTTATATATATTTTTTGTAAGCTTACTAAAAAGAATGAAAATTAAATCATTCTTTTTTTAGTTTTTTAGATAATAAGAAATTTTTATTATTATTTTTAAATATATGTTATACTTGTGTTGAAGGATGATAGTATATGAAAAAATTAAAAGAATATATTGTAAATGGCCTTTATGGATTTGTAATGGCACTTGCAGATAGTGTTCCAGGTGTTTCTGGAGGCACAATTGCATTTTTGTTGGGATTTTATGATAATTTTATAAATTCGTTGAATGCAATTATATCTAAAAATAAGGAAGAAAGAAAACAAGGAATTTTATTTTTAATTAAACTTGGAATAGGTTGGATAATTGGTATGATCGCATCGATATTAATTTTGACAAGTTTATTCGAAAAAGAAATATATAAAATAAGTTCATTATTTTTAGGTTTTATAATTTTATCTATTCCTATAATAATATCGGAAGAAAAAAAATTATTAAAAGGAAAATATTTGAATATAATATTTACCTTTGTGGGTATAGCACTAGTATCGATAATAACATACTTTAATTCTTCAACAGTTGGGAATTTTGATATTACGAATTTAAATATTGGTACTGCATTATATATATTTTTTGTAGGCGCTATTGCAATATCAGCAATGGTTTTACCTGGTATTTCAGGATCGACATTATTATTAATATTTGGGATTTATATTCCTATTATGACAGGGGTGAAAGATCTATTACATTTTAATTTTTCTTCATTGACAGCTATAATAATATTTGGTATAGGAGTATTAGTAGGAATTTTTTCAGTAATAAAATTATTAAAAAAAGCGCTAGAAAAATATAGAGTTCAAACAATATATACAATAATAGGGTTGATGATTGGATCTTTATATTCAATCGTTATGGGGCCAACTACACTTAAAGTTCCAATGGATCCTATGTCTTTAAAATCGCTTGATATAATATTCTTTATTATAGGGGGCTTGATAGTATTTTTATTACAAAAAATGAAGAAAGTTATTGAGCCAAAATAAAAACTATTTTAGCTTTTTTTTTTACATTCTTTATGATAAAATAAATAATATATAAGGATGGTAAATATGAAAAACACTTATATTTTGTTTGGAATTGCTTATTTATTAATAGCAATTATATTTTTAATAGTAATAATGATTTTAATAAAGAGACATATGAAAATTAAATATGATAATGCACTTAAATTATTAGAAAGAGATAAAAACTTAATAATAAGTGCATCTATTTTAAGTGAATTAAATAAAGTGGAATCTTTAATAAATAATAAAGAACTTGAAAAAAAATATGAAATCTGGAAAAATACATTTAAAACAATAAAAGATAAAGAAGTTCCTAAAATTACTGATGAAATAATTAATGTTGAAGAGCTTATTAAAACAAAAAAATATAAGGAAATAGAAAAAGAATTAGCAAGAATAGAATTAGATATATATTTTATTAAAAGTAAAAGTAAATTTTTATTAGACGAAATAAGAGAAATTACAACAAGCGAAGAAAAGAATAGAGAAATAGTTACAAAATTAAAAAGTAAGTATAGAGAAATTTTTGTAAAATATAATAATAATAAAGAACATTTTGAGATTATTTCTAGTCCTATTGAATTACAATTTGAAAATGTTGATAAGCTTTTTAGTGCTTTTGAAAAATGCATGGAGAATAATGAGTACACTGAGGTAGGAAAAATAGTTAAAGCACTTGATGATACTATTGGAAATCTAAGTATAGTTATTGAAGAAGCCCCAAGTATTATCTCGATGGGAAAAGTACTAATACCAAAAAAAATAAAAGATATTCATGAAATATATGAAAAAATGGTAAAAGAAGGCTATAATATTGATTATTTAAAAATAGAATATAATATAGCTGAAACTGAAAAAAAGATTGCAGATATATTTGATAGATTAAATGTTTTGAATTTGGTTGATTCAATATTTGAATTAAAAACTATATTAGATTATTACGATAATTTATATAATGATTTTGAAAAAGAAAAAGTTAGTAGAAAAATGTTTGAAGAATACACGAGAACTATTGGTATTAGATGTAAAAAAATATTAAATATTATATTAAGCTTAAATAAAAAAATAGATGATATAAAATATAGCTATGATTTAACAGATGATGAGATAAAAATAATTGATGAAATATCTTTAAAAGGTAAGTCAATTAAAAGTGAATATGAAGCAATAATAGAAGATTATAGAAGTAAAAAAATTGCATATTCTAAATTAAGCAAACAAATGGAATTATTAAATTTAAAATTATCTAAAACTGAAGATAAATTAGATTATACATTAAAAAGTTTAGGTAGTTTAAAAGAAGATGAGTTAAGAGCGCGAGAACAATTAGAAGAAATAAAAGGAATTTTATCGTCAGCAAAATCAAAAATTACAAGTTATAAACTACCTATTATACCTAAATGTTATTATATTGAATTGGAAGAAGCAATGGAAGCTATTCGAGAAACTATAAAAGAATTAGAAGCTAAACCAATTAGTATAAAGACATTAAATATAAGAGTTGATACTGCACGAGATTTAGTTTTAAAACTATATAATACAAGTAATGAAACTATAAAAACTGCATGGATGGCAGAAAATGCTATTATTTATGGAAATAGGTATAGAGTTAAAAATAAAGAAATAGATATAGGATTAGAAAAAGCCAGTATTGCATTTATGAAAGGCAATTTTAAACTTTCTTTAGAAAGTTCTATAAATGCAATAAATTTAATAGAACCTGGTATTCATAAGAGGTTGTTAGAAGCTTATAAAAAATAAAATATAAATAAAAATTTGACAAACTTACTAATATAAATTATAATTTAGACATAAAAGCAAGTGAAAAAGACGGTTTATAGAATATTTTTAAAGAGAGTTTGTGGATGGTGTAAACAAATAAAGTGTCTATAAATAAATCACTTTGGATGCGCTTTCTCGATAAGAAAAAGACGTTAATCGCGTTAAGATTTGAGATGATTGAATTCATAAATTAAGGTGGTACCACGGAAATATTTCGTCCTTTGATTTATGTTTTTTTTTGAAAAGATCTTAATAATATATTTGTGAAGGGAATGAAATTAATGAATTATAAAGATACACTATTGATGCCGGAGACTAGTTTTCAAATGAAAGGTAATTTGCCAGAAAATGAAAAACTTCAAAGAGAAGAGTGGGAAAAATTAGATTTATATAATAAAATAAAAGAAAAAAATAAAAATAGAATACCTTTTGTATTGCATGATGGGCCTCCATATGCTAATGGAAATATACATCTTGGTCATGCTATGAATAAGATTTTAAAAGATTTTATTAATCGTTATAAAATGATGAATGGTTTTGATATAACATATATTCCAGGATGGGATACACATGGATTACCAATTGAACAAGCGGTTACTAATTCAGGAATAGATAGAAAAAGTATGAGTAAAGCCGAATTTAGATCATTGTGTGAAAATTATGCTTATGAACAGATAAACAAGCAAATGAGAGATTTTAAAAATTTAAATGTTTTAGCTGATTGGGATCATCCATATTTGACTTTACAAAAAGAAATGGAAGCAAGACAAATAGAAGTTTTTGCTAAAATGGCAAAAAAGGGTTTGATTTTTAAAGGGTTAAAACCTGTTTATTGGTCACCATCTAGTGAATCTGCTTTAGCTGAAGCTGAAATTGAATATAAAGACAGAAAAGATCCATCAATATTTGTTGCGTTTCCAGTAGTAGAAGAAAATGAATTTGTTAAAGTAGGTGAAAATTTAGTTGTTTGGACTACAACGCCATGGACATTACCTGGAAATTTAGGCATTGCTGTTGGTGAAAATTTTGAATATGCTAAAGTAAAAGTTAATGATAAAGTTTATATAGTGGCAAATGATTTAGTTGATTCCCTTGCTCAAGAGTTTGATTGGAGTGATTATACAAAATTAAAAATTATTTCTGGTAAATCTTTTGATGGAGTTAAATATAAACATGTATTTATGGATAGAATTTCTCCAGTAGTTATAGGATTTCATGTAACATTAGATGCTGGAACTGGATTAGTACATATTGCACCTGGATATGGAGCGGATGACTTTACAATTGGAAAGCAATATAATTTGGGATTAATTAATGGCGTCGATGATCAAGGAGTATTAACTGAAGAATCTGGAGAATTTAAAGGATTATTCTTTGAAGACGCTAATAAAGCTATTACACAAAAATTAGATGAATTGGGAGTATTATTAAAATTAAAATTTATAAAACATTCTTATCCACATGATTGGAGAACAAAAAAACCTATAATATTTAGAGCAACACCTCAATGGTTTTGCAGTATTGACCCTATTAAGGAAAATATTCTTAATGAAATAGAAAATAATATTGAATTTCATACCAATTGGGGAAAAAAGAGACTTTATAATATGATCAGTGACAGGGGTGACTGGTGTATCTCTAGACAAAGAGTTTGGGGTGTTCCTATTCCTATTTTTTATAATGAAGATGGATCTGAAATATTAGATTATGACATAATGATGCATGTTGCACAATTATTCAGAGAACATGGATCTAATATTTGGTTTGAAAAGAGTGCAAAAGAATTACTACCTGATGGTTATACTAATCCTGCTAGTCCAAATGGTAATTTTACTAAAGAAGAAGATATTATGGACGTATGGTTTGATTCAGGATCATCTCATACAGGAGTTTTATTAGAAAGAGGTTTATCATATCCAGCAGATTTATATTTAGAAGGATCCGATCAATATCGTGGATGGTTTAATTCATCATTGATTACAGGAGTTGCTGTATATGGAAAAGCTCCTTATAAACAGTTAGTGTCTCATGGCTTTACTTTAGATGGAAAAGGCAATAAGATGTCAAAAAGTTTAGGAAATACTATCTTGCCAGAAGACATTGTTAGATTACATGGAGCAGACATTTTAAGATTATGGGTAGCATCAGTAGATTATACTGAAGATGTAAAAATGAGTGAAGAACTAATAAAACAAGTTAAAGAAAGTTATAGAAAAATAAGAAATACATATAAATTTATTTTAGGAAATCTTAAAGATTTTAATATCAAAAAAGATGAGATAAAATATGAAGATATGAATTTGTATGATCAATATATAATGATTCAATTAAATATATTTGTGAAAAATGTTTTAAAAGAATATGATAAATATAATTTTCAAGAAATATATAAATTGACTAATAATTTTGTATCATTCACTTTATCAAACTTTTATTTAGATTTTACTAAAGATATATTGTATATAGAAAAATCTAATTCTAAAAATAGAAGAAGTGTACAAACAGTTTTGTATAATATTATAACAAAATTAATTAAGTTATTAGCACCAATACTTCCATATACTAGTGAAGAAGTATTTAAATTATTAGAAGAAAATATTGAGAGTGTACATTTAACTGATATGCCAAATGTAGAAACAATTGAAAATGAAGAAGAAATTTTAAATTTGTTTAATATGTTTTTCGAAATAAAAGAGGAAGTTAACAGAAAACTTGAAAATGCTAGAAATGAAAAAATTATAGGATCAAGTTTAGAAGCTGTTGTTAAGATTAATTTGAAGGACAAATATGAAATATTAAAAGAAAAATTAGGTTATTGTATGCATCAATTATTTATTGTTTCAAAAGTTATATTTACTAATGAAAATGATATTATTGTTGAAAAAAGTAACGGTGAGAAATGTAATAGATGTTGGAATTACGTAGATCATCTTAAGGGTGATATTTGTGAAAGATGTCATAAAATTTTAACAGATAATTAAAAAAGATATATCAATAAAAGATATATCTTTTTAAAATTTCCTATATAATCCTATTGCTTTACCAAGAATTTTACAATTTTTTACAATAATTGGATCCATATTATCATTTTCAGGTTGAAGACGTATATGATCATCTTCTTTATAAAATGTTTTTAATGTAACTTCATTTTCGTCAGTTAATGCAACAATAGTATCTCCATTTCTTGCTATATTTTGACGTTTAACAATTACGTAGTCACCATCAAATATCCCAACATTAATCATAGATTCTCCAGAACATTTTAAAGTAAATATTGTTTCTTTTGGTGGAATTAAAGCTGCTGGCAAATCAAAAAATTCATTTGGTTGCTCAATTGCTTCAATAGGATTACCACAAGATACTTTACCTAATAGAGGGACTTTTACAATGTTCGAATTTTTTTCTTCAAATTCATTTTCAACTAAAAGTTCAATTGTTCTAAATTTATTAGCTTCTTTTCTTATAACACCTTTTTTTTCTAATTGATTTAAGTGTGAGTGTGCAGTCGCTGGGCTACTTAAATTCATTCCTTTACAGATTTCACGTACTGAAGGTGGAAATCCATGTTCTACAATAAATTTTTTTATAAACGTTAATATTTCCGCTTGTTTTTCAGTTAACTTTTCCATTTAACTTCTCCTTCTAGAATAGATATTAACATTTTTTTTGCAAAATGTCAAACAAATGTTTAGTTTTATTTATGTAAGAATATATTTATTGACACGAACAAATATTCGTGTTACATTTGTTTTGCAAGGAGGAATTAATATGAAAAAATATCTTTTCGAGTATAAGGAGGTTATAATCTTTTATTTAAGTATAATTTTAAGTTTTTTAGGATTATATTTAAGACTAAAATATTTAAATTTATAAAAAATGTAGTTTCATTTATTATAAATTTGATATAATAATGAAATTGGAAGTGATAAATTATGAATTTGCCTAATATGAATGAAGCAAAGAAAAGAACAAATAAAGATATAAATTTTGAATATATAAATTTAAATAAGAGCAATTATTTTGTTAATAAAAAATATTTTATAAAAACGTATGGTTGCCAAATGAACGTTCATGATACCGAAGAAATTAAAGCTTTATTAGAAAATATTGGTTTTATAGAAACACTTAATATGGATGATGCGAATTTAATAATATTAAATTCTTGTGCAATAAGAGAAAATGCGCATGATAAAGTATTTGGATTTTTAGGAAGATGTAAACATTTGAAATATCAAAAAAAGGATTTGTTAATTTGTTTATGTGGTTGTATGGCACAAGAAGAATCTGTTGTAAATGAAATTATAAATAAGCATAAATACATTGATTTGGTTTTTGGAACGCATAACATTCATGAATTACCTAATATGTTACTAAATAAAGCTCAAGAACTTTATATAAATGTTTATAGTAAAGAAGGAGACGTAATAGAAATAGATAATCTGTATAAAAGAGACAGTAAATATACAGCTTGGGTAAATATTATGTATGGATGTGATAAATTTTGTACTTATTGTATAGTACCTTATACTAGAGGAAAACAAAGAAGTAGAAAAAGTGCAGATATACTAAGGGAAATAAAAGCCTTAAAATTACAAGGTTATAAAGAAGTTACATTGTTAGGACAAAATGTAAATGCATATGGAAAAGATATAGAAAATGAATTAAATTTTAGCGAATTATTAGCAAAAGTAAGTGAAACTGGTATAGAGAGAATTAGATTTGTAACAAGCCATCCATGGGATTTTACTGATGAAATGATAGATGTCATAAAAAATAATGATAATATAATGCCATATATTCATCTACCATTACAAAGTGGTTCTGATAGAATTTTAAAATTAATGGGAAGAAGATATACTCAACAGCAATATTTAGAATTATTTAATAAAATTAAAAAAGAAATAAACAATGTAGCAATTACAACTGATATAATTGTGGGATTTCCAAATGAAAGTGATGAAGATTTTCAAGCTACTTTAGATGTTGTAAACAAATGTAAGTTTGATAGTGCTTATACGTTTATTTATTCTAAAAGAGAATCAACACCAGCAGCTTTAATGGAAGATAGTATTACGTTAGAAACAAAAGAAAATAGACTAAACATTCTTAATAAATTAGTAAATAATTACTCTTTAGAAAGTAACAAAAAATTATTGAATAAAAAAGTTAAAGTGTTATTAATTGGTATCAGTGAAAAAAACAATAATAAATTATATGGGTATACAGATACAATGAAATTAGTAAAGGTAACTTGTGATAAAAAATATTTAGGAGAAATTAAAGAAGTATTTATAACTGAAGCTAAATCATTTAGTTTAGATGGAATAATTGAATAATTATTCCTTTTTTGTTATAATTGTGAATAGAATGAGAGAGGATATAATGAATAATAATGATCCAATTGTTTTAGGAAAAATAAAAAAGGGAAAAACAGGTAAACCATTAGTAGTGCTTATTATATTTTTATTTATTGGTTCCATTATTTTATTTTTGCCGACAATATTAAATTATTTTGGTGATTATAATATTATAGATTTAATAAAAAATGGAGAAATAATTGATTTTTTTTCTAATCATGAAAACTATGTCAATAAAATACATAATAATACAACAAATGAAATTGAGTCTAAAACTTTTATTAACTCGAAAAGTATTATAGAATATAACAATTTTTCCTTATCTAATTTTATTTTAGAAAATGATAAAGTAACTTATAAAATTAAAACTTCTTCTAAAATAGATTTTGATATATCAAACTATTATCTGATTTTAAAAAAAGATAATAAAACATCAACAATTAAAATTCAAGGTGAAGTAAATGGAGAATTAACTACTACTTCTTATATAAAAGATAAATTAGAAAGTATAATTGAAGTTGAAGGATATATTAAAGAGATAAAAGAGACAGATTTTCCAAATGTGATTTTATCTAGTGATGAATCGGGGTTAGCATCTTTAGCTTGTAATTTTAATAATAATACTATTGAATATATTTTTGATAATAATAATTTAATTAGAATAAAAGAAACTTTAAACTATAAATATAATAATAGTAATGATTATTTAGAAGAATTTGAAAAATATACTACAAAATCTAATAAAATAATTTTAGCTGATGGAATTTCAAATATTACAGAAAATAGTGATGGATTTATTTTTACAAGTGATATTGATTTAGAAATATTTAATAAAGAAATACTAAAAGACTCAAATTATTATTTATTGAATACAAGTGCATCTAAAGTGGATTTTGAGATGAAAGCTAAAGGATACGATTGTAATGAAGTATAATTTTACTATAAATGATTTTGAAGGACCACTAGATTTATTATTACACTTAATTAAAATTAATAAAATGGAAATTTCTGATATTAAAATTGAAGAGATTACATTTCAATATATGAATTTTATAAATAAAATGAAAGAAGAGAGTATTGATATTGCTAGTGAATATTTAGTAATGGCAAGTGAATTAGTACATTTAAAAAGTAAGATTATATTAAATCAGAAAGATGAAGAAGAGTATGAAATACAAACAGAAGATGATTTAAAACAAAAACTATTTGAGTATCAGAAAATTAAAGATTTAACACAAACTTTTAAAGAATTAGCAAATATAAGAAGTGAAATATATACTAAATTTCCATCAAATTTAGATGAATATAGAAAAGAAAAACAATTAGACTCAAATATAACTTTAAATGATTTAATCAAAGCTTTTGAAAACTTTTTAAATAGAGAAGAATTGAGAAAGCCTATGAATACAAAAATAACTAAAAAAGAATTAAGTATAGACGATCGAATAAAATTAATAAGAAATATATTTAAAACAAAAAAGTGTGTAGAATTTACTGAGCTTTTTGATAATTTAGAAAAACCATATATAATAGTTACATTTTTATCTATATTAGAAATGTCCAAAAATAATGAAATTAAAATAATTCAAGAACAAAATTTTAATAAGATCTTATTAGAGAAGAAGTGAAAAAATGAATAAATTAATTGGAGTTTTAGAAGGAATATTATTCGTAGTAGGTGATGAGGGAATAAATTTAAAAAATCTATGTGATATTATGAAAATAACTGAAACAGAAGCTAAAAATTTATTACTAATGTTAAAAAAAGAATATGAAAATGTTAATAGAGGATTAAGAATTACCTATTTAGGGGATGCATTTAAACTTACGACCAAAAGCGAACATAGAGAATATTATGAAAAACTTGCATTAAGTCCAGAAACGAATAGTTTAAGTCAAGCTTCTTTAGAGGTATTAGCAATAGTTGCTTATAATCAACCAATTACTCGTGTTGAAATTGATGAATTAAGAGGTGTAGGAAGTTCTCATATAATAAGAAAACTTGTAGCAAAAGGTTTATTAAAAGAATCTGGAAAAAGTATGTTACCGGGACGGCCTAATCTATATAAAACAACAAATGATTTTTTAGATTATTTTGGTCTAGCAACATTAAAGGATTTACCAATTATTGAAAAAAACAATGAAATATTTGAAGATAAAGATTTATTTACTTCCATTTATAAAGAAGAAAACGAAGAGTAAAAAATTGGAGAGACAAATAAATTATGCATAAAATAATTTACATTTAGTTATTTTTTATGTTATAATTTTTTTGTAATTGCCTGTGTGGCGGAATTGGTAGACGCGCTGGACTCAAAATCCAGTGGTAGCAATATCATGCCGGTTCGAGTCCGGCCACAGGCACCAGAGTGAAATACGCT
Organism: uncultured Muribaculaceae bacterium; assembly: GCA_964417835.1. Taxonomy (GTDB): domain Bacteria; phylum Bacillota_I; class Bacilli_A; order RF39; family UBA660; genus UMGS1124. The sequence continues at coordinate 7,071 of CAYQJD010000014.1, read as the reverse complement.
CGAACTTTTCGAGTTTGATAGATAACTAATTCAAAAAATGGATTAGTTTTTTCATATTTAAAACTATCCTACTTTAAAGGAAAGGATGGTGCAAATGGTAAAGATTACTAAAGAAGAAATATTTATTGAAAATCTATCTAATAAGATTAAAATATCAGAGTTAGAAGATTATTTAAAAAGCATTTTGCAAATTTTTAGACTAAATTCCGTTTTTTGATAAAATATTTGAAATGCAAGACTTATTTCCGAAAAACAGTTAGTAAAACGGAAATAAGTCTATAATTTTATCCAAATAAATGTAAATTTTTGTATGATGAAAATACGGAGGTTATTTCCGTTTTTAAGACTTATTGCAGTTATTTCAATTTCATTTGAATAAATGAAACTTGTAAACAATTATTAATTTATTGATAACAAACAAAGATGAACTTTATTTGTATTAACTATTGTAATCAATGAAATTTAAAAAGCAAGGGTTTAATAAACTCATTTCATTCGCCCTTGCTTTTACATTTCATAATATTATAACAAGACTTATTTCAGTTTTTTTATTAAAAGCAGAAATGCAAATTAAATTAACGATTTAAAAAGCATTTAAAGTAGAAATATTGATTTAGAAAGATATTTAATATATAATACATTATGAAAGATTGGTGAAATCTAATGAAAGAAATTTATAATGATATAAAAATTAATGAAGGTGGGAAAAATATTGTTATTGGTGGAGCTTGGCCATACGCTAATAATTCTCTTCATTTAGGACATATGGCTGCGTTATTACCTGCTGATATTTTAGCAAGATATCATAGATTGATTGGAGATAATGTAATTTACGTTTCTGGAACAGATTGTCATGGTACACCCATAACAGAAAGAGCTAAGAAAGAAAATGTAACACCTGATTCAATTGCAATGAAATATCATGAAGAATTTGTTTCATCTTTTGAAAAAATGGGTTTTTCTTATAATCTATATACAAGTACAGAAAGCTCTTTTCATAAAGAAAAGGTAGAAGAACTTTTTAAAAAGATGTGGGATAATGGTTTTATATTTGAAAAAATAGAACCTGATAATTATTGCCATAAATGTAAAAAATTTGTTGCTGATAGAGAACTAAGTGTTATATGCCCTGAATGTGGAAATGTTTCTAAAGGAGATCAATGTGAATGTGGGCACGTTTTTACAAAAGATGAATTAGTTGGTGCGATATGCATAGATTGTGGTTCAAAAACCACAACTAAAGATAATAAAAATCTTTATATTTCTTTATCTAAATTACAACAAGATATTGAAAACTATGTTGATAACTCAAAAAATAAATGGAGAAAAAATGCTCAAAATGAAACTGATAAATATTTAAAAATGGGGCTTCCAGATAGAGCTGTTACAAGAGATTTAAATTGGGGAATAAATATTCCATTACCAGAATATGAAAGTAAAAAAATGTATGTTTGGATTGAAGCAGTATTAGGATATTTAACAACAACAATTGATTATTGTAAAAGAAATAACTTAGATTATGAAAAATGGTGGAAGAATATTGGTAATAATAAAATTTATATGGTACATGGAAAAGATAATATTACATTTCACAGTATAATATTTCCAGGTTTGTTATTAGCTTTGAAAGATAATTATAAATTACCAGATATGATTGTATCTTCTGAGTATTTAAATTTCAATGATCAAAAATTTTCAAAGAGTAAAGGTATAGGATTAACTATTTTAGAAGCAGCAAATAAATATAATGTTGATACATTAAGATTTTATTTATTAAGAAATGGTCCAGAAAATAAGGATTCTAATTTTACAGAAGAAGAATATTTTAGAACGCATAATGAAATAAATAATAAATTAGGAAATTTTATAAATCGCACATTAAAATTTAAAGGTTTAGAAGAATTACCAATGGGTATAATGGATTTAGAATTTAAAAAATTATTAATTAATATTTATAATGATATTTCTAATAAAATGGAAAATATAGAATTTAAAGAAGTAACAAATATTATATTAAATGTATTAGATTTAGCTAATAAATTTTATGATGAAAAAGCTCCATGGGTATTATATAAAGAAAATAAAGAAGAATTTAATAATTGTATTTATACATGTGCGGTCATAATTTTAAATATTTCTAATTATATTGAACCTATTATGCCTGAAACTGCAAAAATAATAAGAAGTTTTTTACATATTTCAAAACCAACATGGCAATATATTGAGTTGGAAAATAATATAAAATTAGAAAATATTAAACAATTATTTAATAGAATATAAAAAAGTTTTAAAATTATATGTAAAGTAATATACTATTATAGTAAATCTTTAGACATATATATTTTTATATGATATAATTTTTTTACTGAGGTGAAGATAAATTTATGCAAAAACTAGATATTAGTTTTGATAATATTGCTAATGATATAATAAATACAAATAAATTTAATGATTTAAAAAAAGAAAGTCATCATGGGCTTACTAGATATATACATGTTATGAGAGTGTCAAAGTTTACTTATAAAATATGTAAATTCTGTCATTTTGATTATGTTTCTGCAACTAGAGCAGCATTATTACATGATTATTTTACTGAAGCTGATTTTAATGGGACTAAAGGGATAAAAAAAGGAATAGATCATCCACATATAGCGTATAAAAATGCATTAAAAGAATTTGAATTAAACGAAAAAGAAAAAAATGCTATAACAGCTCACATGTTTCCGTTAGGAACAACAATTCCTAAGTATAAAGAAAGTTGGGTACTTACTTTAGTTGATAAAGGAGTTGCCACATATGAATTATCAAAATATAAATTAACTAATGCAGTTACAATATATATTCTATTTTTTATTAATATGGTTTTATTTGGACAAAAATAGTTAAAATTCTAGAATAATCTAGAATTTTTTTAATCTATTTACATAATTAATATAAAGTGATACCATAAATATATGTCCTCGTAGCTCAGTAGGATAGAGCGAGTGCCTCCTAAGCACTAGGTCGTTGGTTCGATTCCGATCGGGGACACCATTTTATGTAATTTAATGAACTGATTTATACTGTCAGTTCTTTTATTTTGTTAAAATGGAGGTAGATAAGAAATGTCAATTTTTAAAATAGAAAAGAATAGTAATTATACTGTTATGTCTAATTATCATTTAAGAGATAGAAATTTATCATATAAAAAAGCCACACAAATATTTTATTACGCCAAATTGTTTGAAGATTATTAAAGGATGGTAATTCTTATAATTAGATTAAATCCTAATATAGATAATTTATGGTAAGTAGAATAGTCATAATGATTTTGAAAGGCAAATTAAACCAAAATGTAGATATTTCACATGAAATTTATTTTTTGCACTGTAATATTATTAATATACAAAATATATCAAGCAAATCACAACAAGATTTGCTTTTTTATCATTAAATCATTTAATAATTCTTAATAATTCTTAATAATTTAATAATAAAATTTTAATTATTCCAATGTATAATATATATTGTTTAAAAGAAAGCATATTATTAAAAATAGAAAATAATTTTTATTAAGAATTCAGAGTGATAATAATGATAGAAATTAAAAAAATTAGTAAAATTTATAAAACTGAGGGGTTTGAACAAAAAGCATTAGATAAGGTTAGTGTAAATTTTAGGCAACATGAATTTGCCTCTATATTAGGTCCATCAGGGTCAGGTAAAACTACATTTTTAAATATTATTGGTGGACTAGATGAATATACTTCTGGGGATATAATTGTAAATGAAGTAAGTACCAAAAAGTTTAAAGATAGAGATTGGGATTCTTATCGTAATCATAGGGTTGGATTTATATTTCAAAGTTACAATTTAATTAACCATCAAACCATATTAAAAAATGTTGAACTTGCTTTGACTTTATCTGGAATTTCTAAAAAGGAACGAAAAGAAAAAGCAATAAAAGCATTAAAAGAAGTAGGATTAGGACAACATATTAATAAAAGACCAAATCAATTATCAGGTGGACAAATGCAAAGAGTGGCGATTGCTAGAGCTCTTATTAATGATCCAGAAATTATTTTAGCAGACGAACCTACTGGAGCATTAGATTCAGATACATCAGTTCAAATAATGGATTTACTTAAAAAAATATCAAAAAATAAGTTAGTAATAATGGTTACTCATAATCCAGAGTTAGCTCATAAATATTCAAGTAGAATAATAAATATTAAAGATGGTAAAATTGTATCTGACTCTGATCCTTATGATGGTAAAGTTAATACAAAAGAGCAAAAAGAAGTTTCAGATAGAAAAGCCAAGAAAACAAAAATGTCGTTTTTAACTGCTTTATCTTTGTCATTTAATAATTTAATGACTAAAAAAGCAAGAACTGTTTTAGTATCAGTAGCAGGTTCGATTGGTATAATAGGAATAGCTTTAATACTTGCTGTATCAACGGGTTTTCAAAATTATGTAGATTCAATCCAAGAAGATACTTTAACTTCTTATCCTCTTACAATTCAACAGGAATCATCTGATATAACAAGTGCATTATTATCAATGAGAGGCGGAAATAATGAAGGTGATAATTCTAATGAAGTAAAAGAACAGCAATATATTACTTCAATGCTTTCAAGTGTTAGTACGAATGATTTAAAGAGTTTTAAACATTATTTAGAAAAAAATTATGATGAAGTTGAAGAAGACCTGTCTAATGTTCAATATTCATATAGTGTTAATCCATATATTTATACAATAGATGCAACTAGTAAACTTTCAAGAATTAATCCAAGTAATTTATTTAGTTCAATGATGGGAAATAATAGTATAATGAGTTCTTATTCTTCTATGACATCTGTTTTTTCGGAGATGGTAGATAATAGAGATGAAATTATAGAAGATTATGATGTATTAGCAGGAAGATGGCCTGAAAAATATGATGAAATGATAATAGTTTTATCAGAACCTAATTCAATTTCAGATCTACTTATTTATTCATTAGGTCTTCGTGATACGGATGAACTTACTAAAATGGTTACTGCAATAATGAGTGGAGAATCAGTCGATATTGATAATGAACCACTAACTTTTACTTATGAAGATTTAATGGATGTAGATTTAAGATTAATAATGTCAGCAGATACATATAAATATAATTCTAAGTATGATGTATATGAAGATATGACAGATGATAAGTCATATATGAGTGATTTATATGATAATGCTATTAAATTAAAAATAGTTGGAATTGTAAGCCCGAAAGAGGGAGTTTCTTCTATGTCTTTAAATCCTGGCGTTGCTTATACATCTGATTTAATCAATTATATTATTGATTATGCAAAGGAAACGGATGTTGTAAAAAAACAACTAGAAAATAATGAAATAGATGTATTTTCAGGAAATAGATTTGATAGTAAGACAAATAATTTTGATTTTCAGTTTTCTGATTTAGTAAAAGTTGATAATAAAAAATTACAAAATGCATTTAATATTAATATCGATCAAAAGGCATTAGAACAACAAACACAAAATTATATGGAAGAGATAACTAAATCTATAACTACAGATATAAATCCTGCTAAAAATTTATTTACTAATAATTTAAATACATTTGCAAATGGAATATTAAATACTATAGATAAAAAATATTCATTAACCGATATTGATAATATAGTTAATAATTATTTAGAAACTTATGATGTTGGTGAGTCTTTATCTAATATGGAAAAAGAATATGTAATTCCTAAAGATACTTTAAAAGCAGCATATAGCAGTTTATTAAAAGGCTTATTACAAATATATATACCTATGTACAATGATGTAATAATTCCTTCAATTCCGAAAGATGCAGAAGATACAGAGTCGTTAGTGGATGATGAAATACAATTGGACACAGAAATTATAATAGAAGCATTAAAAAAGAATGTTATTTCTGAATACATGAATAATGCTACAATAACTAAAACTAGCGAAGGAATGGCAACACAAATGACAGAATTAAAAGTTAAAAAGGAAGTTTTAACCAAAGTTACTGAATTAACTTCCAATTTAACAAATAGTTTTGCTACATCATTTAATGTAGATCAAGATGCAATTACTTCAGCATTCACTCTTAACTTTAGTGAAGATGAACTTGCTAGAGTAGTAAATGCAATGATGAACCCAACAGAAACAACTCAAAAAACTAATTTAATTTCGCTCGGTTATCAAGATATAGAAGATCCAACATATATCTCAATATATTTTAATAGTTTTGATGGAAAAGAACATTTTATATCTTTTATAGATGACTATAATAAAAGTGTCGATTCAGAAAAAGAAATAAATTATTCAGATACAACAGGAATTTTAATGTCATCAGTTAAAACAATCGTTAATGCGGTAAGTTATGTTTTAATAGCGTTTGTATCTATTTCACTTGTTGTTTCCAGTATAATGATTGGTGTTATAACATACATATCTGTTTACGAGAGAACAAAAGAAATTGGAATTTTAAGAGCAATAGGTGCATCTAAAGGTAATATATCATCAATATTTAATGCTGAAACATTCATTATTGGATTATTATCTGGATTATTCGGAATTGGAATTTCTTATTCATTAATACCATTAATTAATAATGTATTACATCACTTTACTGGAAATATTCCTTTATCTGCATCTCTAGCCTTTAATAGTGCTTTAATGCTTGTTATTCTTTCAATCATCTTAACTTTGATAGGTGGTTTAATACCTGCAAGAGCAGCATCTAAAAAAGATCCGGTTGAAGCTCTTAGAAGTGAATAAAATAAGATTTATTACTTCAAAAGGTTACATTGGAGATATTTTTGTTCATTTTAGTGAGATTCAAATGGATGGATATAAAATTTATATAGAGGAGATATTGTTGAATTTGATTTTAATAAAGAAAAAATTAAAGCTGAAAATGTAAAAATATCAAAATCTAACAAAAATGCCGATAAATTTAAGCTCTATACATAGGATATAATGTCCGTTTATGATATAATTATTATAGAAATGAATGCTTTAAAGGAGTGATTTTATGTCAAAAGTATTAATTATAGATGATGATAAAGATATTTCTGAATT
>CAYQJD010000013.1:0-23767 GCA_964417835.1 uncultured Muribaculaceae bacterium | reverse complement strand
CTTCTTTCATTGCATCAACTAATTCTTTAACTTCAAGAATAGTCATTTCTTTTAATCCATTAATAAATTCATCTTTTGTAAACTTTGCCATTTAATCAAATCCTTTCTTATTAATTATTTTCTTCTAATTTTTCGGCATATAAATTAAGCGCTATAGACAGATTTTTTACGTGTTCTATCATTCCACCAGCTAACATTGTCAATAATCCTTCCATTGATGGTATTGATGCGTATTCTTTAATAGTATCTAATGTTACAACTTCACCTTCAACTATTCCAGTTTGAATTTCAACCGCATTATGTTCTTTTGCAAATTCACTTAAAGCTTTAATAGGTTCTAATATCTCTTTTCCGAATACTACAGCATTTGCACCTTCTAAGAAAGCATCTAAATTTATATTTTTATTATCTAAGGCTCTTTTTACTAATCTATTTTTATATATTTTGACTTCGCTATCATTTCTTCTTAATTCTTTTCTCAATTCATCAAATTCAGCGACTGTCAAACCTTGGTATTTAAACCAAACAGCACTTTTAGATGTATCTAGTTTGGAAGTTATTTCATCAACAACTTCTTGCTTAGCTTGAATAATTTTTTGGCTTGCCATATTTCTCCTCCTTTTATTTAATAAAAAACTTTCCATGCGGAAAGTATAAAATATTTATTATCTTCCCTCGATAGGTTTTTAAGAATAAATTTCCCCTATTGTCTTTGGTCGTTTTTTTATTCGTTGTTATTATAATACATTAAATTCTACTTGTCAAAAGAATTCTTATCAATTTTTATTCCAGGCCCCATAGTTGTACTTATTGATATGCTTATAACATAAGTCCCTTTAACAGAAGATGGTTTAGCTTTAATTATTGTATTCATTAAGTAATTTAAATTTTCTTTTAAAGCCTCTTCAGAAAATGATACTTTTCCTATTATTGAATGAACATTACCATAAGAATCTGCTCTGTATTCTATCATACCTTTTTTTACATCTTCTACAACTTTATCTGGAGTCATAGTTACAGTTCCGGTTTTAGGGTTAGGCATTAATCCCTTAGGTCCTAATATCTTCCCAATTTTACCTAAAGCAGGCATCATTTCTGGTGTTGCGATAATTGTATCAAAATCAAACCAACTTTCTTTTTGAATTTTTTCAATCAAATCAACATCACCAACATAGTCAGCCCCAGCATTTTTAGCTGCTTCTGCTTGTGCACCTTTAGCTAAAACTAATGTTTTTTTAGTTTTTCCAGTTCCATTAGGCAATACCAAAGATCCACGTAGTTGTTGATCTGACTTTTTAGTATCAATGTTAAGTTTTAAAGCAACTTCCACAGTACTATCAAATTTAGTTGTTGATGTTTCTTTAACTAACTTAATTGCTTCATCAATAGTATAAAATTTATTTTTTTCTACTTTTTTTGAAGCTTCCACATATTTTTTTCCAAATTTCTTCACTTTTTTCCCTCCAATCGTGGTTTATTAGCGGATATTTATTTATTAATTGTTTTCTTCTTCTTTATTTTTTTCGCTTATAACTTCTACTTCTGCGTTATTGTTATTTTTCATTTCTTCTTCAAGCGCTTCTAATTTTGCTTCTCTTTTTGCTTCTTCGATTTCTGCTTCATGAGCTTCTTCTGCTTGTTCTGCCATTTCTACATCGTTTATGCCTTTAACAGCAACACCCATGTTTCTTGCAGTACCTTCGATAATTTTCATTGCTGCTTCTACATCATAAGCATTAAGATCTGGCAACTTTGTTTCTGCTATATTTTTCAATTCTTCCTTTGAAATTGTTGCAACAATTTCATTAGCGCCTTTTTTGCTTCCAGATTTAATTTTAGCAACTTTTTTTATCATAAATGATGCTGGCGCTGTTTTAATTTCGAAATCAAAACTTCTATCATCATATATTGATATAACAACTGGTACTATATCTCCCATTTTATCTTTAGAAGCATCATTAAATCTTGTACAAAATTCTTGCAAATTAATTCCAGCAGGTCCTAAAACTGTTCCAACAGGTGGCGCTGGAGTTGCTTTCCCAGCTTGAATTTGTAATTTTATTTTCTTTACGACTTCTTTTGCCACGAAAAACACATCCTTTCATTTTCGCTGTTGTGGTATGGGCAAATCCGCTATTCCCTCCCACAAAACATTTTATATTAAAATATAAATGCATAATAGATGATATCACACTTTTTTTAACACTGTCAATATAAAACCAAATAAAAATGCACAATTTTCATTATAAAAAATTAATATATATTAAACATTAAATCTAAAATAGCATATATCTCCATCGTCCATTATATATTCTTTTCCTTCAAGTCTAATTTTGCCCGCCTCTTTTACTTTTAGTTCACTACCATATTTTTTTAAATCATCAAAGCTCATAGTTTCACACCTAATAAAGCCTCTTTGAAAATCCGAATGAATTATGCCCGCACATTCTTGAGCCTTCATTCCTTTTTTAAACGTCCACGCTCTGCATTCATTTGACCCAACTGTAAAAAATGTTGCTAAACCTAATAAAGAATATGTTTCATAAATCAATTTATCTAATCCACTATTGGGTAATCCGATTTCTTTCATAAAATTTTTTTTATCACTTTCTTCAAGTTCCGATAATTCGCTTTCTAATTTAGCAGAAAGCACAACTACTCCTGCATTTTCTTGTTTTGCATATTCTCTAACTTTATTTACATAAGCGTTACTTCCTATAATAGAATCCTCCTCATTAACGTTAGTAACATATATTATTGGTTTATATGTTATAAAACTGAAATTTTTTAATATTTTTATTTCATCTTCATCAAATATTACGTTTCTAAGCGGAATATTTTTTTCTAAGTTTTCTTTGCATTTTTTTAAAACATTTATTTCTAATAACTCTTTTTTACCCTTTGTCATCTCAATTTTTTTTCCCATTTTATTTAGACGATTACTTATAATTTCCAAATCAGACATTATAAGCTCTACATTAATAATTTCAATATCTCTTATGGGATCAACATTTCCTTCTACATGAGTTATATCTTTATCCTGAAAACATCTAACAACTTCAACAACAGCATCAACTTCTCTTATATTTGCCAAAAATTTATTTCCCAATCCTTCTCCATTTGAAGCTCCTCTTACTAAACCAGCAATGTCTATAAATTCATAAGATGTAGGAACTATATTATCGGGATTATATAATTCTTCTAAATACTCTAATCTATAGTCAGGTACTGTAACAACTCCCACATTAGGATTAATTGTTGCAAATGGATAGTTGGCAGCCAAAATATTTTTTTTAGTTATTGCATTAAAAAGAGTACTTTTCCCAACATTCGGTAACCCAATAATTCCTGCTTTTAATGACATAAAAATCCCTCATTTCAAATTTATTATACATTAACTTTAATTATTTTTTAATAAAAAAGCAAGCAATTTTTTATTCGCTTGCAACTAATTTAATTGAAACGCTTTCAGTTTTTCCATTTCTAACATATTTTATAGTAACTTTGTCTCCAGGATTATATTTATATAAATAATATTTTAACTTCGCAACAGAAGTTATTTCATAATCTTCTAAAGCAACTATTACATCTCCAGTTTGAAGTCCTGCTTCTTTAGCAGGTGATTTTTCCTGTGTTTCGACGACTACAACTCCATTCAAATTACTATCAACAGTTATTTTATATCTTGATAAAGCATATGAATCTGTTGTATCTAGCATTGAAATTCCTAAAAAGGGTCTTTCAATTTTTCCTGACTCTCTTAATTTAGAAGCATAGTTCACAGCATCTTCTATAGGTATTGCAAAGCCTATGCCTTCAACACCATCACTTACTAGCTTCATATTTGTAATTCCTATAACTTCGCCATTAGAATTTGCAAGTGGCCCACCACTATTTCCGCTATTTATAGCAGCATCAGTTTGTAATACACTCATTACCCAGTCAGAAGAAGTGCTCGAATTAACACTGACATTTACTAATCTATTTTTCCCAGAAAGAATTCCTCTTGTTGTTGTCCAAGAATATTCATCGGATAAAGGAGCTCCTATTGCAAATAATGTATCTCCAATTCTAGCTTCCTCACTTGTTCCGATAGATGCAACTGATAAAATCTTCTCTTTTTCTATTTTTAATACTGCTATATCTGAATAAGAATCATTTCCAATAAGTTCTACATTTTCTATATTATCATTAGTAAATTTAACCTTTACAGAAGTGGCAGAATCCACAACATGAGAGTTAGTTAAAATATATGCATATTCACCATCTTCATCATATACAAAACCTGTACCGCTACTTGACAGAACACCATTTTTATAAGAACCAACCACAACTACTGAATCATATACTTTTTCTACAGCATCTGCAATTCCATTTTCTACAATTGTTACTTCTTTTTCGCTCTTATTTACAACAGTTTGAACTGATTCTGGAGCGTATCTTATTAAGGTATACATACCACCAGCTCCTACAAAAAATGCTAAAATTATTAATATTATACTTAATGTTTTATTTTTTTTCATTCTATAACTCCTTATCTAAATAGCATATTTCTTTAAAATTATTAGGAAATCCCATAATATTTAAAACTTTTTCAATTTTTATTGTTTTTAATTTCCCATCCAATATATCTAATTCATAAGTCAACTCATTAATTAAAAGTTTAAATTCATCATCCGATAACATTTTTTTTAATATAATTACTAAAGAAAACAAATCATCTTTACCGTATATAAACTCACCATCAGTTTTAGGAATATTCAAAATATTATGAAAAGCAGTATCTGGTATATCTCGGTGAGTCTTATAATCATATAATATATCTTCATGAGCACACAGATTTCTAAAATTTGCTAAAATGGGTAAATATATACTTAATACTGATGGAGAAATATTATAAATTTCTCCTATTTCAATTTGATCCTCTTTTTTCATTATAGTAAATAATTCGCAAACTATACCAAAAGATAAAACTTTAACAACAACCCATAATGGCGTATATCCATAATTAGATTGGTAATGTTTAGTAGCAGAATGTTGCTGTCCATTAATTCTCATTTGTCGTTTCATCTTTTTTATTAAATCATTAACTTGCCTAAATTTTTCGGGGTTGTTTGTAAAATTACTAGGTTTTAAATAGTCTTTTTCTTTATAGCCATATTTTTTCGATAACTGATAAGAAAATATACTTTTTATATTATTTTCAACAATTAATAAATTTTTAAAAATAATATTTCTAATTTGTCTGTCAAAATTAAATAGTGCATACATTTCTCTAAAATTTGCATTAGGTATAAATTGTTTAGTGTTATTCCCCTTTAGCAATAAATGTCTATACCCGCTCAAGAAAAAATAATTTTCTCTAAGAAGAATCTCTTTAGTTAATTCTAAATCTTCAATGACTAAACCTTTATCTTTCAAAATCTGAATTTGTTCATCTAAAGTTTTAAAAATTTTATTATTTTCAGACTCGATTTGTTTAGACATACTATCACCTATTTTAAATTTTACCACAACTCACATAAAAATAATATATAAATTTTATGAATTTTTTATGAATTTTTATGTTATTTATTTTTAAAATATAATGCTATATTTTGGGCAATATTTCTTGCTAAACTTTTTTGATACGAATCATCTGTTAAATTTTTTCTATCATTTTCGTTAGATAAAAAGCCACATTCTATTAATAATCCTTTTACTTGTAAGTTTCTATACATGTATAAAGATTTATCTATTTCTTTAACCTCTCTATCTGAATTTATTTTCTCTTGAATAAATTTTGCAAGTTCTTTAGTATTTTTATAAAAGACTTGCATACCGCTATATTTAGAATCTTTGTAATAATTTTGATGTATTGAAATAAAAAAGTCCGTATTATTATCTTCAATAAGCTTTATTCTATTATCAAAATCACTTTTTTTTCTAGTATTAGTATTTGGCTTTGATAGATCATAATCTCCTTCTCTTGTCAAAAGAATATTAGCACCGTATTTTTCGAGTTCTTCTTTTAAATATAAAGCTATTTTTAAATTTATATCTTTTTCATAAATATTTTCATATGAAGTTCCCTTATCTTTGCCTCCATGACCTGGATCTACTGCAATTATCATTCCATCTAAAATCATAGTTTTATCTTGCGCAAATGCGGGTAAATATAAAACTAAATTTAATATTAATAATATTATAGTAATTATCTTTTTCATACTATATTTTATTACTGAAATATTATTTTATTAAAAAAACTAAATAATTTTTAGTTTACATTAATATCCAAATCTTTATTCATAACTTCATAATTATCAGTTATTGAAATAAATGCTTTTGAATCGATTAATTTAATACCTTGTTTTAATCTAAAATAATCTTTAGTTGGAATTACTGTCATTAGAATTTTATTTTTTTTCTTTGTAAACCCTCCTTCTACATCGAATAAGGTAAGATCATAATGTAATTCATTCATTATATAATCTTTTATTTCTTTTTCATGTGTGGTAATAATATAAAATGCTTTAAAATCACTAATACCAATACTGGCTTTTGTAGTCATATAACGAATAACAATAACTACAATCATTGAATATAAAGTACGTTCTAATCCAAAGCTGAATAAAGTAGAAATAATTAGAATAAAATCAAAACATCTTGTTATTATCTTTGTATTTTTTCTATTTAAATCATTATAGATGTCTTCTAAAATATTTATCGCACCAACTTTATATCCTTCTTTATACATAATACTATAACCATATCCCATTATAAAAGAACCGAATAATGCTAATAATAGTATCTCTACACTACTTGTTAAATTAATATTTATAAATGAAGACATATATATAAAAACTGGCAATGCTATTGATGGAATAAGGTATTCTTTAAGCTTTTTTATATCATATAACATATATACTAACCATATTGTCCAAACGTTTATAATTAACAATAAAATAGATATATTAAAACCATAATTGTAATAAAGAAGACTTGATAAACCTAAAGCTCCACTAACAACTAAACTTGATGGTATAATAAAAATTCTTAAACCTAAGCTTATTAAAATACATCCTAAAATTGCTTTAAAATATTTCTTTAACATTATCATATATTTACCTCTTTATTCTTAAATACGCTTTCATAAAATCAATTATATCTCCATTAAGCACTTTTTCAACATTTGCAGTTTCATAACCTGTTCTAACATCTTTAATCAAACTATAAGGTTCTAAAGTATAATTTCGTATTTGGCTTCCAAAATCTATATTTTTAATTGTTCCTTTTAAATCACTAATTGCTTCTTTTTTATTTTTTTCTTCTAATTGATACAACTTACTTTTTAAAACATTTAACGCAACAGCTTTATTTTTAATTTGACTTCGCTCGTTTTGACACGTAACTACAATTCCAGTTGGAATATGAGTTATTCTAACTGCTGAATCTGTTGTATTAACTCCTTGCCCTCCACATCCACTACTTCTATAAACATCTATTCTTAAGTCTTCATCTTTAATATCAATTTTTATATTATTATCAATTTCTGGTATAACAGAAACTGAAGCAAAAGATGTTTGACGTTTACCTGCTGCATTAAAAGGACTTATTCTTACAAGTCGATGGACTCCAGTTTCGCCTTTAAAATACCCATATGCATACATTTTAGAAATCTTTATAGTAACACTTTTTATCCCTGCTGTTTCTCCCTTTTGTTTATCTAATATTTCATATTTAAAATCATATTTTTCACAAAACATTATATACATTCTCTGTAACATTTCTGCCCAATCGCAAGCTTCAGTACCACCAGCACCAGGATGTATTTCTAAAAAGCAATTGGAATTATCATATTTATCTTTAAATAAAGCTTCAACTTCTAAATCATTAATCTCATTTTTCAAATTTATTAATTCATTTTCTAATTCTTTTATTTCTAAAATATCACTTGGAGATAATAATTCACATAATGATATTGATTCATCAACTTTGTTATTCAAAGAATAAAATTTATCAATAGTTTTTTTTAAATTTATAAGTTCATTATTAACGTCATTTGATTTTTCTATATTGCTCCAATCGTTTTGACTCATTAAATTTTCTTCTAATTCTTTAATTCGTTGCTGCTTTTTATTTATTTCAAAGTGACCTCCCAATTATTTTAATACGTTCTTGCAAATCTAGATAATTATTCTTCAATAATTTAATATCCATAATATCACCTTTATTATTATAACAAACAATATTATTTTTAGATAGATAATTTTAATTACAATAATTTTGAGCCATTTTAATTTTCGTCTTTAATTGTTAATTTTAGTAAAAAATAAATTAACATTCTTTTATAATATAAGTTTAGCGTGTTATAATATTAAAGAGGTATTTATATATGTATAGAAAAACTTACGTAGAAATTAATTCAGAAAAATTGGAAAATAACATTAAACAAATAAAAAAAGTTTATAGTGAATATAAATATTACTTTGGCGTTGTTAAAGCTAATGCATATGGTCATGGAATAGAATCTATAAAGTATTTAATAAATGGCGGAATAAATTATTTAGCTGTATCATCTTTAGAAGAAGCTTTAGAAATAAGATGTTTAGATAAAAAAATTCCTATTTTAATATTAGAGCCTATCGAATATACAGCTTTAAATGATGCAATAAAAAATAATATAACTATAACAATAGATAATTTAAATTTTTTCAAAAAACTAAAAAAAGATAATATAAAAATCAAATTTCATTTAAAAATTGATAGTGGAATGAACAGATTTGGAATTAAATCTTGCGATGAAGCAAAATATATATATCAACATTCAAACGAATCATTATTTCTAGAAGGAATTTATACACATCTTTCAAACGGAATAAAGGATAATAAAATTTATAAACTGCAAATTGAGAATTTTAAAAATATTACTAAAGATATTAATTTGGATAATATTCCAATTATACATTTAGATCGTTCTTTAACAATGGAGCAACATGAAAAAATTCCTTTTGCAAATGGTGTAAGATTAGGAATAATTATGTATGGTTTTAATAAAAAAGAATATATTCCTTCTTTTAAAAGAAGACTTTTAAATAAAATCATTTTATTTAAAAAAAACAAATTTATTGCTCCAAAGTTAAATTTAGAGACTGTTTTTACATTTAAAACCAAAGTTATAGAAATTAAAAATATTAAAAAAGGCGAGATAATTGGTTATGGAAATATGTATAGTGCCGAAAAAGATATGAGAATTGCAATTTTAGCATATGGTTTTGCTGATTTTTTATACATTGATAAAAAGTATGTTTCTATAAATAGGAAACTTTATGAAATAATTGTAAATTATATGGATGTAACAACAATTATAGTCGATGAAACTGTAAAGGTTAACGATGAAGTAGAAATATTTGGAAATAATATTTCTACTAGAAAAGCTGCTAATTGGTCTAATCAAAATGTTTACAAACTATTAGTAAGCGTTACTGATAGGGTCCCAAGAGTATATATATATAAAAACAAAAAATACGAAGTTAAATATAGAGGAGTATCATTATGCAAGAATTTAGAACTTTAATTATAGGAAGTGATATCAACGCTTATTATTTAGCGAGATGTTATCATGAATATACTGGGAAAAAGGCGGATTTAATAGCCTTAATAACTCCAGGAGAAAAGCCTTTATCTTATACAAAGTATACTAAAATTTTAAATATAAAATACGTGGAAAATCTTTGGGATGAAAAAATATTTTTAAATGAGTTAAATGAATATTACAATAACCATAAGAATGAAAAAATTCTTTTAGTAAGTTCTAATGAAACTTATGGAGAATATATTGCTAAAAATCAAAAAAAATTAAAAAAGAAATTTTATTTTAATTATCCTAATATAAAATTGCAAAAAAGTTTGGTTATAAAAGATTTATTTTATAAAACTTATGCCGATTCTTGTTTAGATTTACCTAAAACACTTTATTATGATTGTAAAAATGATGATAAAATAACTGAAGAATTAACATTTCCAATAATCGTTAAACCTTCAAATGTTATTAAATTTAAACATATTAATTTTAATGGAAAGAAAAAAATTTATAAATTAAACTCTTTAGAAGAATTATACCAAGTTATTAAATATTTTAAAAAAGGAAAATATGATGATATTCTTATACTTCAAGAATATATTCCTGGAGATGATTCTCATCTTTTTGATGCAGTAGTATATTGTGATAAAAATAAAAATGTAAAATTAGTATCTTTTGCTCAAATTGGACTTCAAGAACACTCTCCTAAAATGATAGGAAATGCAGCGGTTTTAATTAATGGTTATTCTCAATTCCCTGGAGTAGAAGATCAAATAGAGAAAATAAAAAAATTCATGGAAAATATTGGCTACCAAGGATTTGCAGAGTTTGATATGAAATATGATGAAAGAGATAATAAATATAAAGTTATGGAAATTAATGCTAGACAAGGAAGATGTTCTTATTATATTTCACCTTGTGGATATAACTTAATCGAAGTATTAGCAAAAGATTTAATATTTAATGAAAGTATGAATTTTAAAATTATTGAAAAAGAGCAATTATTAAGCTTCGTACCAAAGTATATAGTGAAAAAATATATTAAAAATGAAGAGTATAAAACAAAAGTTTTAAAAATGTGGAAAAAAAGAGAACATCCTCTAGTTTATAAAAAAGACAATGGTATTTTGAGAAAATTATTACTATTAAAAATAGAGTGGAATTACATTAATGCTTATAAAAACTTCAAATGGGATTGGAAGTGATAAAAATGTGTGGATTTTGTGGATTTGTAGATACATTAAAAAAAAATGAAAAAAAAGAAATAATAAAAAAAATGACCGATAGAATTATTCATAGAGGTCCAGATAGTGAAGGATATTTTATAAATTCAGATATTGCTTTAGGTTTCAGAAGACTATCTATAATTGATTTAAAAAGTGGGGATCAGCCAATTTTTAATGAAGATAAAAGTATCTGTGTAATGCTTAATGGAGAAATATATAATTATAAAGAAATAAAAAAAGACCTTATTGCATATGGTCATAAATTTAAAACTAATTCTGATACTGAAGTTATTGTACATGGTTATGAAGAATATAATTTAAATATTTTTAATAAACTAAGAGGAATGTTTGCCATAATAATTTATGATATAAATAATAAAAAATTAATCGGAGCACGTGATTATTTTGGGATTAAACCGTTCTATTATTATGATTATAAAAATCTATTTATGGTGGGCTCTGAAATTAAATCATTTTTAGACCATCCCCAATTTATAAAAGAATTAAATAAAAATGCACTACAGCTATATCTTTCATATGGTACAAATCATTTAGAAGATACATTTTTTAAATATACAAAAAAACTAAAACCTGGTCATTATTTTATTTATCAGAATAATAAAATAGAAGTAAAAGAATATTTTAAGCTAAAGTATGAAAAAGAAGATAATTCATATGAATATTATCAACAATTAGTAAAAGAAACGCTGGAATCTTCTATTAATTATCATAAGATTAGTGATGTAGAAGTTGGGTCTTACCTAAGTGGTGGAGTTGATTCTTCTTATGTCGTAGCAACTGCTAAGCCTAATAAAACTTTTACAGTAGGATTTGCTGGAAAAGGTTTTTCTGAAATAGATTATGCTGAAGATCTTTCTAAACATTTTAAAATTAAACATTATTCAAAAATAATATCTGCAGATGAATTTTTTGATATTTTGCCTACCATACAATATCATTGTGACGAACCTAGTGCCAATGTTTCCACAGTACCATTATATTTTTTAAGTAAACTAGCAAGTAAAAAAGTTAAAGTAGTTTTATCTGGTGAAGGTGCTGACGAAATGTTTGGAGGATATAATGAATATAATGTTTCAAATAAAGAGCAACTTTATTTATCATTACCAATATTTATAAGAAACAATATAGCAAAATTAATAAAACCATTACCTTATTTTAAAGGCAAAAATACTTTAATAAAATATGGAAATAAATTAGAAAAAAGATATTATAATAAAACAGAAATGTTTTTACCAAATGAAGCTAAAGAAATATTAAATAACGATTATAAAGTTGAGTTATCTCCTTATAATTTATGTAAATCATATTATGATGAAGTAAAAGACAAAGATGATATTTTAAAAAAAATGTATATTGATCTAAATTTTTGGTTACCAAATGATATTTTACTAAAAGCTGATAAAATGAGTATGGCTAATTCTGTGGAACTAAGAGTACCATTTTTAGACAAAAACGTATGGAATTTATCCAAAAAAATTCCTACTAAATATTTAGTAAGAAATGGTGAAACTAAAAAAATATTTAGAGACGTTGCAAATAATGTTATTCCTGAGGAATGGGCTAAAAGAAAAAAATTAGGTTTCCCTGTACCATTTGGAAATTGGATTAAAGAAAAAAAGTATTATAATATAGTTAAAGAAACTTTCAATGCAGATTATGCAAAAGAATTTTTTGATATTTCTAAGATAAATAAATTATTAGATGATCATTATAATCAAAAAGCATCAAATGGTAAAAAAATATATACAGTTTTTACATTTTTAATATGGTATAAAAGATTCTTTTTAGATGAAAATACAAATTAAAATCAATCTTATGATTGATTTTAATTTAATA
This sequence comes from uncultured Muribaculaceae bacterium, assembly GCA_964417835.1. GTDB lineage: Bacteria > Bacillota_I > Bacilli_A > RF39 > UBA660 > UMGS1124. The sequence continues at coordinate 11,122 of CAYQJD010000013.1, read as the reverse complement.
TAATTTACATCTTCTTCATCTAAAGCTTCCATATGCTAAATGTATAACATCAAAGATCCGCACACATCTCCTTTAATTAAAACTCCCATATCTCGTAATTCGCCATAAGTTTATTTAAATTAATATAATAGTTCATTTTCTTTTAATGATTTTAATTCTTTAGTTTTCTGTTTCATCTAAGTACATTATTAATTTTGCATTCACATCACTGGATTCATAAGAGTATTCTAATGAGATTATTTATCAATTTTATATTCTATTGTCTTATTTATTGTTTCAAATTTTGAAATATCATTTTTATTTTTTATAGGGCAAAATTCGTTTTTTTGTATTCTGTATAAGAGCATATCATTGCAATAATAAAACGCATCAAATATAAATTTTTCAAATTTAAAAGAATTAGGAATGTCTGATTTAATTATTTTCCCTTCTAAATTCATATAATCATTTTTTTTATATGCTCTATGATATTTTAATTTAATTTTAGATAATTTTTTAATTTCTTCTAATGAAACTAAATGATAAGTTATATTAGTATCTCTGAATAAAAAATTATTCTCTTTATCCTTTTTATTTGAAATATCTAAATTAATATATAAAGATGGAAGCATATATGGTTTATTATTATATTTACAAAAAACCCAATCTTTAGAATTTTCATCTTCTTTAAATAAAGTTTTAGTAGAAACATCATAATTATTACAAATTGTAGCCCCAATAAATTGAAAATCTATTAATTTTGTTAAAGCATTATCTACAGTAGAAAATAAAACAAATTTAATATTTTTCTTTTCCATATCTTTTATCAATTTACTTTTTTTTAAAGAATTAAAAACATCACCATTACCATTTGGACCATATAAAATATGATATTTATTTTTTAATAATATTTTTCCATCTTTATCTAATATAGGAAGATTCTCTTGTATAAAAAACTTTATATATTTTTTTGGATAATTAAAATAATTATTTTGTTCAAAATAATTTATTGTTTTAGCATAATTAGAATCACTTGTCATAATATAAATATTAATAAAAACTCCAAAATCTTTTCTTATATTTTTTAGTTGTGAAATAAAAAGTTCAAATAATGATATTTTTTTATTTTTAATATTTAGTTCTAGACAACCTTTAGGAATATCTATCCCAAGTCTTGAAGCATTACCTCCTGCCATAATAACTATAGCATAATTACCATTTTTTACTAAATTTTCCCCTGCATTTTTATATAATAATTTATTTTCTTCATTTAAATTACTTATACATCTTAAATTTGATATTTTATTCATATCTATTTTTTCATCAAAGAAAGAATTTTTATATAATTCATTCATAAAACCAAAATTTGTTTTTTTTATTTCATTTAATAGAATTTTTCTTTCTTTAAAATTAAGTTCATCAAAAAAATTTATTAAATGTTCTTGTCCAAAAGATTTTAAGTAGTTTAGAATTTTTATTTTATTCATTCTATAATCCTCTTTTTTTAAATTCTTCTTTAATATCAGATTCTCTAACATCCATATTTATAAGCGAATCGTGAACTTTTTTTGTATCCATTGGAGAATTTGGTGCTTTACCTTCTTTTTGCATTTTAACCATATCAAAATAAACTTTTTTTAATGTATTTTTATAAGGAACCTTTATTATTTCAGCATGGATACTATTTTTTAAATTAATATCATTAATAATAACATATGTTAAAAAAGAATCAATGATAGGTACATATTGCCCATTACCATTAAGTTTCATTTGACTATGTTCCCCAACACTTCCCACATTAATAATAGCTCTTTGGGTATTAGTAATAATTGATGGACTTTTTATAATATTTAACTTATTATTTTTTTCAAGCGCAATATAATTTAAATGAGTATGTCCTACTAAAGATATTTGAGGTTCGTCAGATAAAAACATTTCATTATATTTATCATTTTGTAAAACTTTATCTTTATACTTAGTTAGGTTATTATCATCAAATATTGGATTAAACATTGTTTCTAAATCATTTAGAGTTGAATGAAAAAGATTCAACAATGTTTTATTTATAATTAATTGTTCTTTTTTAGGTAAATTATCTAAATATTCTATTCTATTTAATCCTAATTTTTCTCTTGCAAATTTGTATCTTTCATCATTTGAAACAAGATCATCGCAATTTCCTTTTATAACTATATCACTATTAGATTTTATAGCATCTACAACTTCTGCTGGATAAAAATATTTAGTAACTAAATCCCCTAAACATATAATTTTATCTACATTTCTTTTTTCAATATCCTTTAAAACTAAATTTAAAGCATCAATATTTGCATGTATATCTGATATGATTGCTATTTTTGTCATAACTTTCTCCTTAATGAATATAATTATATCATTAAACAAAATATTTTTCTATTTTTAGATAAAAAATTCGTTATTTAGTATTAATTTTTGGTTAAGTATATCGTATACTACAATATACAGTAAAAGGATTATGTTTATGTTAGATATTATTAAAACCCCTCTTTCTAAAAAGGAAATTATAAGAGAAAAAAACAATGCAATATATATATATATTATATGTTGATTGAAACGCTTTTTTGCCTGTCCAAATTTTATATTCTGTTATAATGCAATTTTATTTTCATATTCAATAAAATATCTGTCTTACCACGCTTTCTAACGCTTACCATAATTATCTCTCCTTTACTATATTAGTGAACGAAAAAATGCCAACATTTACGAATGCTGACATTTATATAACTTTGTCCACATAGTTTATCCACGTAGATTTTTTCTTGATTTATATAGGTTTTTCTAATTTTCGTCCTCAAAAATTATTTTTTTGTGGACGAATCGTGGACAAATGGACCACCGTAGACAATTTTTTCAATTTTTTAATTTTTCATAAATCCTTATTTTTATAAGGGTTTGCGAGATTATTTTCCACAACAATTCTTATACTTTTTGCCACTTCCGCAAGGACAAGGGTCATTTCTGCCTACCTTTTTCTCATTTCTTTTTGGAGTTAATTTTAATGATTCTTTAACATCATTTGTATGTCCTATGCGTTGTGATTTATTTTTGATATTTTGAGTAATTTGCATATGTAATAAAAAGTTAGCAATTTGTTCATCAATAGCATCTTCCATATTTTCAAATATTTGATATCCTTCCATAGCATAAGCTTGTAATGGATTTGTTTGTGCATACCCTCTTAAATTTATTCCATCTCTTAATTGATCCATAGAACTTATATGTTTAATCCATGCTTGATCTATAACTCTTAATGTAATATGTCTTTCAAAATCATTTATAACCTCTTTAGGAATATCTTTTATTTTAGAATCTAATTCTTTAATTATTATATTGCTTAGTTTTTCAGAAACCTCTTCTTTAGTTTTAGCTTTAATATCTTCGACTTTAATGTTATGATTTCGTAACATATTTGAATTAACATGCTTTGTTATTTTATCATAATCATCATCTGTTAGATATCCTTCTGGAGCGATATGATCATCAACTAATCTGTATATAAAATCTTTGATTGTCTCTATTGAAATTTCATGAACATCCTCTGAATCAATTATTTCATTTCTTCTTTCATAAATTATTTTTCTTTGTTCGCTTACAATATTATCATAATCTAAAAGACTTTTACGCATGTCATAGTTATTTCCTTCAACTTTTTTTTGTGCACTTTCTATTTGTTTAGATAAAAATTTATTAGTTATATCTTGAGTTTCAGGATATCCCATTTTTTGAATAATATCTCTTACTTTTTCTGCACCAAATCTTCTCATTAATTCATCTTCAAATGATATGAAAAATTGAGAGTATCCAGGATCTCCTTGTCTTCCAGCACGTCCACGCAACTGATTATCAATACGTCTTGATTCATGTCTTTCTGTTCCTATTACACAAAGACCGCCAAGTTTTTTAACACCTTCACCTAATTTTATATCTGTTCCACGTCCAGCCATATTTGTTGCTATAGTAATTGCACCTTTAGTGCCTGCTTTTGCAATTATTTCAGCTTCTCTTGCATGATTTTTAGCATTTAACACTTCATGAGGTAACTTTTCTTTTTGTAATAACTTACTTAAATGCTCATTTGATTCAACTGAAATGGTACCAACTAAAATTGGTTGACCAGTGCTATGAACTTCTTTTATAAAATTAACAATCGCTTGATATTTTCCTCTTTCTGTTGAAAACATTTTATCAACCATATCTTCTCTAATACATGGCTTATTAGTTGGTATTTCGATGACATACATATTATATATGTCCCTAAACTCTTCTTCTTCTGTTTTAGCAGTTCCTGTCATTCCTGAAATCTTTTTATACATTCTAAATAAGTTTTGGAATGTTATAGTAGCTAAAGTTTGCGTCTCTTCATTAATTTTAACTCCTTCTTTAGCTTCTATAGCTTGATGTAATCCATCACTAAACTGACGCCCTTTCATAAGCCTTCCAGTAAACTGATCAACAATTAATATTTCACCATCAGATACCACATAATCAACATCATTTTTCATGCCATAATTAGCTTTTAAGGCTTGATTAATATGATGAACTAATGCTGTATTTTCAATATCATAGAGATTCTTTAATTTAAAATATTTTTCTATTTTTAATGAGCCTTCTTCAGTAAGTAATACGGATTTAGTTTTTTCATCAATAGTATAATCACTTTCACTTTTTAAAGTCTTAACTGCTTTATCTGCATCTTTATAAAGATTAGCGGAGTTAAATTTTCCACCAGATATTATTAGCGGAGTTCTTGCTTCATCTATTAAAATTGAGTCTACTTCGTCAATAATAACAAAATTAAGAGGTCTTAAACATCTATCTTCTTTTTTTGTAACCATATTATCTCTTAAGTAATCAAAACCAACCTCATTATTTGTAGAATAAGTAATATCACAATTATATACTCTTCTCTTTTCTTCAGAAGAGAGTTCTCTTAAATTGACTCCAACACTCATACCTAAAAACTCAAAAATTGGTCCCATCCATTCTGCATTACGAGCTGTTAGATATTCATTAACAGTTACAACATGAACACCTTCACCTGTAAGTGCATTTAAATAAGCTGGCAAAATTGTAGTCAAAGTTTTTCCTTCACCAGTTTTCATTTCAGCAATATTTCCATAATGTATTGCAAGTCCACCTAGTAATTGAACATAAAATGGCTTTTCTCCAATTTTTCTATAAGCTGCCTCTCTCGCTGTCGCAAAAGCTGGCACAATTATATCATCTAAAGTTTTTCCTTTTCCTAACTCTTTTTTTAGTTTTTGTGTCATTCCAGCTAATTCTTTATCAGACATCTTTGAGTATTCATCATTTAATGCCTCGATTTCATCAGCTATTTTTTTAAATTTTTTTAATTCTTTGTATTCTGTATCAACTAATCGTTTGATTAAACCCATAATTAAATTCCTCCAATAATATTTATTTTAACATAAAAATAAGAGTTTTACACTCCTATTTTGAATTTATTATACCAAATTTACCATCTTTTCTTTTATATAATACAGAAACGCAATCTTCCTCAATATTTTTAAATACAAAGAAATCATGATTTAAAAGTCCAATTTGTAGCAATGCTTCTTCCTCATCCATTGGTTTCAAATCAATTTTTTTTCTTTTTACAATCGTATCATTTGTTTCTTCATCATCTTCATAGGAATTTATTACATCAAAATTAAAGTCGGTAAGTTCTTCTTTTTTATATCTTTCATTTAATTTAGTTTTATTTTTTCGAATTTGTCTTTCTAATTTATCAACTACTAGGTCTATTGCAGCATATAAATCTTTATTAGCTTCTTCTGCTCTTAAAGTATATTTTTTTGTTGGAATAGTTACTTCTATAATTTCTTTATTATTTGCTACTTTAACAACAATTTTTGCTTCAATATCATCGTTATCAAAATATTTATCTAATTTGCTAATTTTTTCACTAATATAGTCTCTTATAGCATTAGTAATTTCGATTTTATCTCCTCTAACATTTAATTTCATCCATTTATCATCTCCTTAAACTAATTATATCAACAAAAGAAAAAAACTACAATACAGTAGTTAATTCAGCTTCAGTTACATCTATTGCTTGTAAGCCTTTTCCAGTTTCTATTAATTTAAAATAGACAATATCTCCTTCTTTTAAGGTTTTATAACCGTCCTTCTTAATTGCAGAATAATGAACGAAAATGTCTTCTAAATCATTATACTCAATAAATCCATACCCTTTCTCATTATTAAACCACTTTACTTTACCGCGCATAACAAATCATCTTCTTTCTTATATCAAATTTAACTACTTTACTACATGACACAGCAATGATACTAAATTTATTTTGTCGACAATATTATTCTTCTCTTACAGTGACTTTATGATTATATCAAACAATTAATTCATATCATAAAAAAGGGCTAATAGCACGGTTTTTTGTGTTTAAATTATTTTTTTTCACTTTATAAAATGAATAAATCTTATTTCAAGCATTATTACTTTTCTTTTAAGCAAATTAGACTTTTTTTTAAAAAGAATCGTTTATTTTATATAAAGTAAGGAGATTTGCATGAGAAAAAAAGTAATAAATTATTTTATGTCTCAAATTAAAAAAAAAGATATTTATGATAAAGTAAAATTAGAAGAAATCAAATATGGACTTGAAGGTTTATATTCATTAATTACTAAAACAATTGTTATTTTGTCTTTATCAATAGCATTAAATATTTTTGGCAAACTTATTTTATTCTGTTTATTTTTCATCCCATTAAGAAGTGCGGGTTTTGGGACTCATGCAAAGTCCAACTTACAATGCTGGATTTTTAGTACAGTTTTCTTATTAGGTATTCCATATTTATTTAGTTTTCTTAAAATGTCTACACTTATAAAAATAATTCTTTGGATTCTATGTTTTATAAATTTTGCAATATTTTGTCCAGCAGATACTGAAAAAAGACCAATGATAAATAAAAAAAGAAAACTGAAATTTAAAATTTTAATATTGTTAATAAGTATTATATATTTATTTTTATTGTTGCAATACAAATCTATTGCAAATTATATATTAAGCGCAATGGTATTGCAAACAATACTTACTAACCCAATTGGTTATAAAATAATGGGTCAACAAATTAGGTTTCGTTTAAATTATATAGATTTAAACAAAAATAGATTGGAGGTACAAAAATGATAAATTTACTTGCTAAGATCGGTACAATGACAGCTTCATCATCATTTTGCTTATGGTGGCTAATAGATGAACCTGAATGTCCAAAATCTTTAATAAAATAAATTCTAGTTTTTAACTAGATTTTTTTACATTCTGCTTATATTTTACACAAGTAATAAATAAATCACTAATAATATTAAAATTCACTTTAATATTATTATTTTTAACTTTTTTTATATAATTTAATCCTAATCCAGATTTATATTCTTTAGTACTATAATTTTTTTTACCAATTTTATTTAGATCTATAGTATTCGTAAATTTATTTATTATTTTAATATAAATATCGTTTTTAGTTTCAGTAATATTTATCTCAACCAATTTAGATTTAGCATTTTTACTTGCCTCTACAGCATTATCAATAAGAATTCCAATAATACTACACAAATCCAAATAATCTTTTTCTAATGCATCTATATTCTTTATAGTATTAAGAATAATTTTTACTTTCTTTTGCGCAGCTTCATTTATCTTTAAATATATTATTCCTTGTAAACCTTCAGGTATTTCATCAATTCTATTTATCCAATCATAATCTTTGTTATATTTAATTATTAAATTATTTGCTTGAGTTTGATATTTTTTAGGCAATGATGCTTTTAATGAATATAAATCATTCTTTAAATTATGATTTAACTCTTTACATTCTTCCAAAGTTTCAGAATAGGCCTTATAAGAATCTTTAAGATTTTTATTTTTTTCTAATAAAACTTTATTATTATATTTATCATTTATGATTATTTTCAAACAAATTAAAATAAAGACTAAAGAAATAATTGCTGTAAAAATTAAAGGTATATTTGCTAAATCAATGCTTCTAAAATAACAAATTAAACTCAAAATAAAAATAATTAAAAGACTAAATATATAAAAATTAACAAAATTTTTGATACATTGTTTTATCTTTTCAATATAATTTAACATTTTCGAATTATAAATAAACAATAATGCTAAAGAAGAAAATAAAGAAACTAAAACTTTTAAAATCACTGAGTCATTTAAATCATTTATATTTGGTACAAAAAACAAGACATTAGATGAAATAATATCTAATATTAAACTAGTAATAGCAATTATAACAACATTAATAAATACTTCTTTTAAATCTATTTTAAAGATCAATCTTATCATAAAAAAAGTTATAATAAAAGCAATAAAAATTCTAAAAAAAGAAATCATATAATAGTTATTTAAAATATTAAAAAGGCAGCTTATCAACAATATAATTATATTTTTTAATTTTAATTGAAATATATTTCCACTAATTTTTGAAAAAGCTACACATAAACATATTGAACTAAAAAAAATTGTTATATAATATAGAATAAATTGAAACACATTCATAATTAAGCCTCTTTAAAATTTTTTGATAACATATCTACTCTTTTACCAGTATCCGTTAAAAAATATCCTTCACTATAATTTTTCTCTGTTACTCTATCTTCATTAATTATACAACTTCTATGACATTGTTTAAATCTTTTATCAAGTTTTGTTAACATTTCATTAATAGACATTGAAACAATAAATTCGTTATTGGTTGTATTAATAACTAGCTTTCTATCTATTGTATCTCTATAAATATACATTATATCTTTCAAATATAATTGCAAACTAATCTTTCTATTTTGATAAATAAACTTTTCTTTGTCATTTTTCTTATTAATTATTTTTTTCAAATCTTTCTCTAATCGTTTTTCTAAATTATCAAATTTTTCAATAAAATCAAAAGTTTTATAAATTTCTTTATGAACTGTTTCAAACATTCTATCATGATTAGTTACTACTATTATTTCGCTATCCCAATCTTCTTCTCTAATTTCTCTTAATACATCCATACCCGTTACTTTGCTATTTTCTATTTCTAAATCCATGATATAAATTTTCTGTTCACTATTATCTTCTATTAATCTTTTTAATTCTTGATTATATTTTGTATATTTAAATATTTTATATTCTTTATTGGTTCCAAATAACAATTCATTAATTATCTTTTCGTAAACTTCAATCCATTTAGGTTCATCATCAAATATAACACACTTAATCATAACACCATCCCTTTATAAAATTCTTTCACATTGTATTTGTAATATCAAATATTTTTTATATTTACATGAGCTTTTAAAAATTTATTATCAGATCTTTTTTATACATTATTTTTAATAATTCTTTTCTTTTTTCTTTAACATTTAAAATTGTGAATAACTTAATATTTTTCCACACTAAATTTTATTAAATCTTAAGGTTATTCTTTCTTTGCCTAACAATTTCATTATTTCATATAAATCCGGAGTCATTGATCTAGTAGTTAAAGATACTCTTATAACTGTTGTAATATCAGTTATATTGCCTTTAAAATTAGTAGGATTTTCTTTATATAATTTCATATTACTTGCATATCCAAGTTCATCACATAATAACTTAATTTTATCAAACCAGATTTCTTTATTATCATACTCATTGTAATATTTATTTATATATAATTCTAAAATACTTTTTATATCGCCTAAATTTTTTATAATTTGAAAATCATATGTTGTATGATTCTTAATAAATAATTCATCATACATATACCATATATGATTTTTTATATCACTATAAGATGAATAATCTTTTCTCGGTTTTTTTTGTTCTCTTTCAATATTTAGTATTTGTATAGTATAATCTTTGTATTTGTTAATAATATTATAAAAATCCTTATCATATTCTTCGGTATATTTTAATAAATTATCATAAACCTCTTCAGCTTTTAATCTACTAATGTAATTTTTAGAAATGTTCAAAAGTTTTTCAACATCAAACAGTGAACCACTTTCACTCATTTTTTTAAAATCAAATTGAAATTCATTAATAGGTTTAGTAGGGTTAGAATCAACCCAAGCTTCAAAGTTAGAATTTGCTATAGTAAGAAGATATAATTTAACTGCTTCTAATGGTATACCTTTCTCATGATAATAACTCACTGCAGCTTCCGGATCTTTTCTTTTGCTCAACTTTCTTTTATTTCCATCTTTATCAATTTTCATTACCAAACCTAAATGCCCATATTTAGGTTCCTTAAATTTAAAAATACTAAAAAGTTGATTATGTATAGGGTAAGAAGAAATCCATTCTTCCCCTCTTAAAACATGTGTTGTCCTCATTAGATGATCGTCAATACAATGAGCTAAATGATAAAGAGGTAAGCCATCACTTTTGATTAAGACGATATCAAGGTCATTCTCTGGCATTTCTATCTTTCCTCTTACTAAATCGTTCAAAACTATTTTTCTTTCAAATTTGCCTGGAGATTTTAATCTAATAACAAAATTTTCCCCATTTCTAATCTTTTCTGCTCTTTCTTCATTAGTTAAATTTCTACATTTAGCCCAATTTCCATAATATCCAATTCTTGTTTTTTTATGTTCCTGTTTTTCTCTCATAATAGTTAAATCATTTTCAGTACAAAAGCATGGATAAGCTAGACCTTCTTCAATTAGTTTTTTTACATAAGTTTCATAAATTTCTTTTCTTTCACTTTGAATATATGGACCATATTTACCTATAGATTCACTACTAGATAAAACACCCTCATCTATTTCTATATTAAAATCTTTTAAATCTTTTATAATACCATCTATACCATTTTCAACAGATCTTTTCCCATCAGTATCTTCTATTCTTAAATAAAAAATACCATTTGAAGCTACGGATACAAATTTACAGATAAAAGCTGTCAAAAGACTGCCCATATGAACAAAACCTGTAGGACTTGGAGCAAAACGAGTAACCATCGAATTTTCAGATATATTTCTTTCAGGGTATTTCTTTTCATATATATCTATTCTACTTGAAACATTAGGATAGATTAAATCTGCCAACTCTTCATTTGTCATAATTATTCCTCTTTCAAACTA
>CAYQJD010000012.1:0-24430 GCA_964417835.1 uncultured Muribaculaceae bacterium | reverse complement strand
ATGGAATAATTATTGCAGGAATTTTCAAAGCTAATATTTCACTTATACTGCTAGCACCAGCTCTACTTACAATTACATCAACATTTTTTAAAAGTCCACTTAAATTATCTATGAAAGGAAATATTTTAACATTTTTTGAAACTTTATTTTCTTTAAAATCTTCATAATAATTTTTCCCTGTTATATAAATAACTTCATAATCCTTATCATTTATATTATTTAAAAAATCTTTCATTTTTTCATTTATAGTGCTGGATCCTAAACTCCCTTGCACAATAAGAACAAGTTTTTTATACGGTTTTAAACCAAATTTAGATTTATCTTGTTTTACAACATCAATTGCATTCTCACTGCATGGATTACCTGTAAAATATACTTTATTTTTATCTTTAAAATAACGTATACTGTCTTCAAAACTTACTCCAATAGCAGTTACATATTTAGAAAGATATTTATTTGATTTGCCAGGAATACTATTTTGCTCATGAATAAATGTTTTAACATTTAAACTATGAGCTGCTAAAATAACAGGAAAAGTAACATACCCTCCCACACCAACAACAACATCTGGATTAAAATCTTTTATTATTTTTTTACACTTTTTATAGGCTTTTTGAATTAAATTTAAATTTTTTATATTTCTAATCATGTCTTTTTTACTTAGTCCATAAATTTCTAATGGAATATACTTAATATTATAATTTGGAACAATATCTTTTTCCATTCTATTATGTGTACCTATATATATAAAATCACTATTAGGTTCTAATTCTTTTATTTTTTTTATTATTGCTAATGCAGGATATATATGCCCCCCAGTTCCACCAGCTGTAACTATAACTTTCATAAAAACACCTTCTATTATGATTATATAATAACTAATAGTTTTTTTTAACTATTTTTAAATTTATTTTTGCTATTTTACAAAAAAATAATATTAGGAATTTCTAATATTTTAAAATAAGGCTATATTTGCATTTATACTTTTATCCATATCAACAATCTGATTTTCTTCACTATTTAAATACTTTATTACTAATGTATATACTTGGTTAGTATTTTTTGAAATTGCAATATTATCCAATAAAGTCATATCTGTTGTAGGAAATATCCCACTACTTATTACAACATTATCTTTTATTAATTCATATGTTAAATCATCTAATCTTTCAAAATCATTATGTACATTACTTAAACTTATAGAATAAACTGCATCATTATCACTATCATTTTTTACAGTAAATATCTTAGTTAAAGTTGATCCAGGATTAAAATAATCAAGAGACATAGAAGTAATATAATCTGTACCATCATTATATTCAATAGAAACTACTTTGCTAGTAAATTTTTCACTTTTACCTTCACTATTACCAAATATTTGAGTTATAACATAACCATAAGAAACAAAGCTTATACCAACTATCAAAATTATCAATATAATTATACCTAAAATTAAATATTTAAATTTTTTCATATCTTCTCCTTAATTAGACAGATTTTTTTGTAATTGTTTTAAAGCAACTAAAAAAGCTTCTTCTTTATCATAATTCATCAATTTTACCTGTAAATTACTTTGTGTATTATCTTCTATACCCTTATTATCTAAATTAATTTTCTTCACATTAACATCTTTAAATTCATTGGTGTAATCCTCATCATAGCTCACTTTAAACTTATCTTTATTACTTATTAGTTCTTCGTAACTAATAATAGCATTTCTTTCTTGTTCTTCTTCATACGAATTTAATTTTATATCTATAGGTTTATATTCTTTTTCAATAGATTCTTTAATGTTATTTAAATCATTTACATCACTACTACTATAAATACTTTCCATAGATTCCTCCTTTTTAATTAAAAAAACGACATATATAAAACTTAAAATAAGTATAAATGTTCCAAAGAAAAACAAATAATCTCCCATACTTAATGTATATAAAAATCCAAATATATTTTCAATCATATTTTTCATTATTACACTTCCTCGATAAAATCATTATAACAAAAAAAGATTATATAATTTTTTTTTGTTATATTTTATTTACATAATTTTTGTAAATAAAAGCTAAATAATAATTATTTAGCTTCCTCAACTTCTATATTTCTTTCGTATCTATTACCTTATCTACATTTACACTATTTATTGCATCAAATCTTTTAGTAATTTTTTCGGTAGTAGTATGTATATCCTTAACATCTTTACTTACAGTATCTATACTTCTAGATAATTTATCCCATCTTTCTTTATACCTATCAAATTCAACACCTAACTTATTTAATTCGGTATGAATTACTTTAGCATATTTATCTCTTTCCATATTTTTTAAAATCATACTTATTATAGTTAATGTACTCATTAAAGTAGTAGGAGAAGTAATCCATACTTTAGATTGATAGCTGTATTTTACTAAATCTGCATGATATGCATTTATTTCTGCAAATATTGCTTCTGCAGGTAAAAACATAATTGCTTCTCCACTCGTTACTCCTGGTACTATATATTTATTTTTAATTGCATCTATATGTTTTTTTACATCACTTTTAAATAACTTAGTTGCTGTCTCTCTTTCCTCTGCACTTAAACTTTTATCAGTCATTCTTCTATAATTTTCAAGAGGAAATTTTGAATCTATACAAATAGTACCTAAAGGTTCTGGAGCAAAAAGAATAGCATCCACAATATAACCATTTGAAAGATTATATTGAGTTTGATATATTTTATCATTTTTTCCAAAAACACTATCTAAAATATAGTTCAAATTAGTTTCTCCAAATATACCTCTAGTTTTTTTATCAGTTAATACTGATTGTAAACTAACTATTTCTCCACTTAGACTATCTATTTTCTTTTGAGCTTCATCTATTTTTGATAATCGTTCTAATATGTTAGTAAATGTTTTATTAGTTTTCTCAAAATTAACATCTAATCTTTCATTTACTTTATCATTTATATTATTTAATCTATTTACAAGTGTTTCATTTAATTTATTAAAATCCTCATTTATAGTTCTACTAAAATTAAATTTAAACTCACCCAATTCTTTAGTCAAATCTGTTTCTAATTTTCCCAATCTTTCAACAGTATCATTATTATTTTTTTTAAATATAATTATAATATTTAAAACAATTGAAATAACTACTAATACTAATACAACGTAAATCAAACTAACCCTTCTCTCTTATTAACTAATTTACTAATAACAAAACATACTATTAAAGAAATAAATATATAAACAAAATTAATAGGATTTTTTACACTATTAATTAAACTTGTTCCAATAATTCCCCAAAATAATACTAAAAATACTTTTCCTATTAAAAGTGCAAAAATATATTTTCTTTTTTCCATACCAGATAATCCTGCTGCAATATTTACTAAATATGCTGGAGTAAATGGTATTGCTATTATTAAACATAAACTTTCAAATTTTATTTTCTTTAAACTTCTCATAATTCTCCTTAGCTGTTTTTTATTCTTTTTATCAATATATTTATCAAATAAAACTTTTACTTTACTATTAAAAATCTTATATGACATTAAACAACCTAAAATAGTAAAAATATAACTTAATAAAAAGCCTATAACAGTTCCAAATTTATAAAATAATATAGTTATAAATACACTTAATGGAAGTATAGGTACAATTGACTCTATAACTATTAAAAAACATGCTAAAACATATCCCCAAATACCAATACTCAACAAAAAATTTGTTAACCAAATATCTATATTTTGTAATTTCATATTTATCACTTCTTAATTATATAATAAATACCTATAAAAAAAAAGTCATTATTTAATATATAACTAATTAATGACTCTCGTTACATCATAACCATATACTTCCAATAAACTAACTACCTTCTTGCTCTTAATTCCATTTTTACAATAAAAATAATATTTTGTATCTTTATCTAAGTATAATGAGGGATTATATAATAGCTTTTCATAAGGATTATATTCTTTTTCTAAATTTATAAACACACCATCATTGGGTTTATCTTTCAATTTAATTGTTTTCATACTTAATTATATGAAATTATTTTTAAACTGTTAATTATAAATATCTCAAATAATTTTTTATTACTAAAGCTTTAAAATCATCATCTTTACGATCGTTACTTAAGAATTCTTGACAAATCAAATCTAATTTTTCTTTTAATATTATTTTTTCTATATGACTTAATTTATTTATTTTTTGTTTTAAATTTATTTCTATAATATCAATATAATAATCTATTAATTTATATAATTCATTTTTAGTTACAGAATTTTCTTTGTATAGTATATGTAATTCTGGAATAATATTAGTTATAGTTTCAAATAAATTGTTATTTAATAATCTTTCATCAATTTTACTAGACATTTTATAAATAAATTCATTAATAAAATCATCTCTATCTAATAAGGCAAGACAATGTATATAATTTTCTAATAATTGTTTTATTTTAGAAGTATTAAGTTTCTTATCAAAACAATTTTTTAAATTAGATATCCAAATATCTATTGATTTTATTTCTGAATTATATTGATCTATTATAAAATTATTAGTTTGCATTTTATTAATAAGTTCACTCGCTAATTCATTATCTGTTTTTATAGAATCTTTATCAAAATCTTTTTTTTGTATTCGTTTCAAAATTTCAGAATTATTATCTTTTAAATTGTTTATTTCTTCTAATAAAGTTTTTTTATTATTATTTAATAAACTTATTATATAAGATAAATCATATAGATCAATATTGCTCAAAATATTATTAATTCTCAACGTAATATAATAAATTAAATCAGAAACCATTTTATCTGTCGGATCAGTATAAAGTAATTTTATTTGAATTATTATTAAATCTTCTAAGTTGCTATTATCTAATTTATTTTTTAAATATTTTATTATACTATCATCAGCGTTTTTATGAACTAAATAGTAATTTATCATATCAACTATATTATTCATAGTATCCCTCTTATTCTAAATTTATTATAACAAATTGATAAAAAAAAATAAATAATTATCTAATAAAAAATCGTTAATCCAATATTGGATTAACGACTATTTATTATTCACTACTTGGTAAGAATAAATCTACTTTTAAAGTCAAACCAGCATTATTTTCAATATTTTGATTTTGATCTACAGCTTTATATTCAACTTTCATAATGTAAGTCTTATATACTGTCGTTGAAGAATCTGTTATTCCATCTATAGTATCTGTTCCTAAATATTGAGGAGCAGTTGACGTAGAATTTGACGCAACATTAGTAGTTGATCCTACTTCAACTTTATTAGTACTTTCAAAAAAAGTTTGAAGTTGTGCTTGAGTAGTAGATGCTGATATTGCATCTCCACCAGTATATTCAACTAATGTTACATAAACATTATTATATACATTTGAACTATAACAATCAGTGTCATTTTCTTCATCTACATCATAGCAATTAGCTACACTGGCTGTTGGAGCGTGCAAGAATTCAGTATCTCCAGCAGTTTGAGAAATACCAATTTGATATTGTACAGAAGCTGTACTTATAGAATTTTTAACTTGAAATGCCTTGTAAGCAACCGCACCAGGCAAAACATCTGTAAGTGTTACAGTTCCATTTCCATCAACGTACTCAATTCCGATTTTAGCTGTTTGTACATTAACATTTTGTGTAGTATTTCCATTCACTTGAGTAACAAAGTAAGCATAAGTAACTCCTACAATAGTCAATGTAACCATAAATATAGCAGCAATCCCCAACGTTAGTTTTTGTTTTGTATTCATTATTTTATCCTCCTATAATAAAATTCTATTATATTAAATATAAATAGTCAAGGTTAAAACTTAATGTTTTGAAATTTTTGACACATTAAGTTTAATTTTGCTGAGAATTGTCTTATCATTGTTAGTCTTAGCTTCTAATACTATATATAAATTATCTTCAATTAATTTCTTTTTATAATTATTAAAATATTGAGAATTATTGTTCTTTTCAGCTAAATTAAACGAATTAAAATTATTTATTAATTCACTTAACTTTATAGGATTATCAAAATTTAATGATGTTGTTATAATACTTACTAACTTATTATTATCCATTACATAATAGCCAATTTTATATTCTATAATTTCATAATCAGTATCATTTATATATTTAATGTTGTTACCACTAAAAACATTAATATCATTATTTAAAGCGATAAAACCATCAGTAACCTCTATATATTCATCTTTACCGCCAAAAGTATATATTTTATTAGACGAAACTAAATAATATGAAAATAATATTAATATAATATTTATAATAAAAGATATATATATAATTACTTTATAAGAATTTAACATATTCTTTATTTTATTTTTGATATTTTTATTTTTATTTTTCTTCATTAAAATCTCCTTTATCCACTCATATTTACAATTACTTTTTCAGTTATTTCACTTCCTGGAGCAATATTAAAATCTACCACTCTACCACTACCATTAATTTCGTAATCTACATTAAGTAAATTAAAATACGATATAACTTCTGACTTAGTCCAATTCGTAATATCTAACATTATTAGCCTATCAGAATTAGTCTTTAAAAATACTTTAGTTCCTACAATTATATTAGATCCTTTTTTTGGATATTGATCTATTATAATATTTCCATCTCCTATAACAATTGGTATTAATCCAAATTCATTTAATTCATTTGTTGAAGATGTGATTTCTTCATTTAAATAAGATTTAATATTTACATATTTAGATTCATCCTTATTACTTTCTCGTTCATTTAAGTTTTTATATTTAGAAATTGATTCTACAATATTTTTAGTCATATTACCAATAACGGATGATGATCCATCTAAATCTTTAATAGCTACATAAATAATATACTCAGGATTATCTTTAGGAAATATCCCTGCAAAACTTCTTATATTTCTAATACCATTTTTAGTATATTCTCCATTTTCTAAAGTATATTGTGCAGTTCCAGTCTTACCAATTAAACGTACTAAATCAGTCTGATATACTTTCCCTGTTGCAGTTTTATCATCTCCATTAACAGTTAAATCCAATAATTCTGTTATTTTTTCAACAGTGCTTTCACTATAAACTTTCTTTAATTCTGTTCTCTTTCCTTCTGACACTATATTTCCAAACTCATCTGTTATTTTTTCAACAATATATGGCTTTAATAATACTCCATTATTAGTTATTGTTGTTAATGCTTGAATCATTTGAATAGGGGTTACTGTAATTCCTTGGCCATAAGATGCAGAAGCTAACTCCGATGCATAAACAAAATTAACTTTACCAGTTAGTTCACCATATAATTCTATTCCAGTCTTCTCTCCAAACCCCAAATTAACATAATAATCTTTTAATTTTTCCTTTCCTAATTTTTGTGCTAAAAGTGTTGCTGCAACATTAGACGAATATGTAAAACCTGTATCAAAACTGATAGTTCCCCATCCAGTTTTATTCCAATCTTTTATTTCATAATCATCAACATTTATCGTCCCAGACATATAAGTATCTGAACCATTATATTGACCCTCTTCAATACTTGACATAAAACTAAATATCTTCATAGTACTTCCAGGTTCATAAGTATAAGAAACTAGAGGATTATTATAATTAGTTATATTTAATTTATTAGGATCAAAAGTCGGATTAGATGCAGCTCCAACTATGGCTCCAGTTTTTGCATTTGCTACTGTTACTGTAACCCAATCAGTTGAATAATTACTTACTAAATCATTAACCGCATTTTCTAAAAACATTTGAATATTTGAATCTAAAGTCAAATAAATATTATATCCATTTTTAGCTTCTTCTTTTCTGGTAGGCGTATTCGCTATTTGATATCCATATGCATCTTTTTGATAAACAAAATACCCATCAGTTCCACTTAACTCTTCATCAAAATAGGATTCTATTCCCATTTCACCTACAAGATTACCAGAATCATTTTTCTTAGTGTATCCAATAACATAAGAAGCAAAACTTCCATATGGATAATAACGTTTACTTTCTTTTATAAAATCTATACCTGGTAGATTTAAGTTTTCAATTTTTTCTTTCTGTAATTCACTAATTCCTCTACCTTCAGGTCCAAGTTCTACTTGATAAACATCTCTAGATAGAAGATTTCTTAAACGTGTTTCATCCATTCCTATAATAGGAGCTAGTGTACTTACTGTATATTCAATATCCACTACATGTTTAGGATTTTTACTATTAGTAGTTCTAGAAGATGATAAATAAGCTATAACAGTGTATGAGTTGACATTTTCTGATAAAATTTCACCAGTACAATCATATATACTTCCTCTAGAAGCATATAAAACTTTTTTTTCAGTAGTACGAGAAAGCGCAAATTCTTTTATATCTATTCCATCAATATTTGTACTGACAGAAACATAAATAAGTTTAGCTATAATTATTCCAAATAAAAGAACAATGCCTATTATTAAAAATTTATTTATTTTAACCGCATTGTTCATTTTAACACACCCTTCTATTTAATTAAGATTATATTATCATTATTATAAGATAAACCATATTCTCTTGCAATATCTTGTATTGTTGAAAGACTAGCAAGTTCATTAACTTGCATCTCCAAACTTTCATTTATACTTTCCTGTTTTTCAACTTTCTTTTTTACTCTTTCTAATTCAATATTACTCTTAGATAAAATAGATTTTGAAGAAACAGTTAACATTGGGGATAATATCCCACATAATATAATTAAAAATAAAAATATTTTCTCTCCCTTTAAAAATTTTATTTTTTTTATATTTTTTTTCATTTATAACCTCTCTATTACTCTCATTTTTGCACTTTTGCTTCGGCTATTTTCTTCAAGTTCATTATCACTTGGCAAAATAGGTTTTGTATTTACCAATTTTATAAGTGGCTTAAATTCATCTGGAATATTAGGCATACCTTTAACTATTTCATCAACTGTACTATATTTTTTAAACACTTTTTTTACAATTCTATCTTCTAAAGAATGAAAAGTTATAACCACAAGGCGCCCATTTGGTTTTAATAATTTAATTGCTTCAGGCAATACTTTTTCTAAAACAATTAATTCTCTATTAACTTCTATTCTTATAGCTTGAAATATTTTTCTTTCAGGATGATGTTCTACGAAATATTTGAAAGGAACACTTTTTTTTATAACTTCAACTAATTCTTTAGTAGAAATAATATCTTTAAACTGTCTTGATTCAACTATTTTTTTTGCTATTTCATTTGAATATTTTTCCTCACCATATTTAAAAAAAATATTTCTAAGTTCTAAAAAGTCATATTCATTTACTACTTTTTTAGCTGTTAAGTCTGAAGATGTATCCATTCTCATATCTAAAATAGCATCTTTCATAAAACTAAATCCTCTTGAATCATTATCCAACTGAGGACTAGAAACTCCTAAATCTAAAAATATTCCATCTACTTCTTTTACTCCTAACTCTTCTAAATCTTTTCTTATATTTTCAAAATTATCTTTTATTAATTTAAAATTATTACTGATTTTACTTAATTTTTCATTACTTTTTTCAATCGCAAAACTATCTTGATCAAAACAATATAAAAATCCTTCTGGTATAAGCTCTAATATTTTTGAACTATGTCCTCCCATACCTACAGTTCCATCAACATAAATTCCATTTTTTTTAATATTCAAATTTTCTATTGCTTCTTTTAACATTACACTATAATGCATATTCAATCACCTCCGAATAAATTTTCGGCAATATTGGCGAAATTTTCTTCATTATTTGTAAAAAATTCTTCCCATTTATCTTTATCCCATATTTCTAATCGATCATTAGCACCGATTATAACACATTCCTTAGTCAAATCGGCATAATGAATAAGTGGGGAGGTAATGCTAACTCGATTAGATTTATCAAGTTCGCATTCAGTAGCACCTGATAAAAAGAATCTTGTAAAATCTCTAGAATCTTTTCTTGTGAAAGGTAAAGTTTTTAATTTTTTTACTATATTTTCCCATTCAACCAAGGAATAAACAAAGAGACATTTTTCTAAACCACGAGTAATAACAAACTTTTCACCTAATTCAAGCCTAAACTTACTTGGAATAATAAGTCTATTTTTCTCATCAATATTATGATGAAATTCACCCATAAGCATAAAATATCCCCCACTTTCTTCCACAATGTGCCACTGTCTATCTAAATAATACACTAAGTCTAGAAAAAATACAATAAAGAAAATAAAAAATCAATATTTTTTTTCAAAATTTACAACTAAATGTAAATAATTATAAACTATACTGTTAATAAAATTTATTTATCTTTAATTTTCAAATGAAAATTAAGACGTTTCTCACAACAAACAAAAAGGTTGAAATTTTGTTTAATATATGCTATAATTCTACATATGTGGTGCATTATTCTAGTCACATAGATAATATGAAGGTAGGGCTAAAAATCTACTTATTGTGTGAAAACGCACTTTATATATATTGCTTTTATCGCCCAGATAAGGG
The DNA here is from genome assembly GCA_964417835.1 of uncultured Muribaculaceae bacterium. Taxonomy (GTDB): domain Bacteria; phylum Bacillota_I; class Bacilli_A; order RF39; family UBA660; genus UMGS1124. Next base: position 13,938 of record CAYQJD010000012.1, on the reverse strand, counting down.
TGAGTATATAATTTTAGATTTAAGGAAAGTTATAATGGCATATAACCTATCTCCTTTTATTGAAGCATCGTACTAAAAAGTACTATAAAAGCGCATGTCGTGAGTGGTAATGTGGGATATTTTTTGAAAACGTTATTGCAAAAGCGAATAAGTATTATCTTAAATGTGTCAGGGAAAACCTCTAGAGTGTCAACATCACAAGGTTTAAAGTATGGTCTAAGTGGCAATCGAGTAATTAAATTGGTAACATTTAGTTATTTTCCTTAAAGAGAAATCGCCCATGGGTAACCTAAGGTGGGAAGTAGAGAAATTCAACTCGACCTAAGCCATAAAATTAATTTGTGAGAAACCACAATTTTTAAGTAGTTTAAAAAGTTCCTCGGAACTTTTTTTTAGGAGTTGAGTTTATTTTGAAAAACAAATGGATCTTAGAAGTTTTCATTATTTCTTTTATTCTATCTGCAATTTTTAGTGGACTATCTTCGTTTATATCAGACTTTAATATAATATTGCTTATAATAATTTTGATAATTGTAATATTTATTGGAATTTTATTTGATATGATAGGAGTTGCTGTTTTAACTGCAAAAGAAGCGCCTTTTCACGCAAGAAATGCAAAAAAAATCAAAGAAGCAGCTTCTTCGATAAAACTTCTTAAAAATAGCACTAAAGTTTCTAGTGTTTGTAATGATATAGTTGGAGATATATGCGGTATTATTAGTGGAACATTAGGTGCTAGCTTAACAGCATACTTAATACTTGTTACAAAAATACCTGCCATAGTTGCAACAATTTTAACAACTTCTTTAATATCAGCTTTAACCGTTGGAGGAAAAGCTTTCTTTAAAACTATTGCAACTAAAAAAAGTGATGAAATAGTATTTGCTGTAGGTAAAATTATACATTTTTTTCATAAATAAAAGAATCATTTTTAAGATTCTTTTATTTTTTACTATCTATATATTTTAATACTTCTTCTTTATCACTTAAATGATGCTTAGTGTGTCCAATTATTTGATAATCTTCATGTCCCTTGCCAAGAATTAACAATGTATCTTTTTTATTCAACATTTCCAATCCTTCCTTAATTGCAGTTTTTCTATCATATATTATTTTATAGTTATCTTTATTTATTCCACTAACAATATCTTTCATTATATTTTTTTCATCTTCTGTTCTAGGATTATCATTTGTTAAAATAACAAAATCAGATAACTCTGTTGCTATTTGTCCCATTATACTTCTCTTTTTAGGATCCCTATCTCCACCACAACCAATTATAGTGAAAATTTTGCCTGTTTTGATTTCTTGAGTAGACTTTATTATTTTTTCAACAGCATCAGGAGTATGTGCATAATCAATTATAGCTTTAGCTCCAAAAACATCAATAACTTCATTTCTTCCATTTGGCGGATATATTTTACTAGTATTATTTATAATTTCATCAATCCCAATTCCAATAGAATTAACAAATGCTAATGCAGTGATATAATTATAAATATTAAATTTACCTAATAAATTAGTTTCAACACTATAAATCTCATTTAAATAGCTAAATTTTATTTTAGTAGTTAATTCAGTATATTCATAATCTAATATTTTATAATCTGAATCATTAAAACCTAATGTTTTGAAGTTTTTAAATTCAAATTCATAGCCCTTAGGATCATCAATATTAGAAATCATTACCCCATCATCTTTTATATAGTTTAAAATTTTCTTTTTAGATTCTAAATAGTTTTCCATAGTTTTATGATAATCTAAATGATCTTCAGTTAAATTAGTAAATCCTGCTATATCTAACTTAATTCCATTAATTCTTCCCATATCTAGTGCATGGCTACTAACTTCCATAACAATTACTTCTACGTTTTTTTCTATAGCTTCTAAAATCAAATTATATAATAATAAAATATCTGGTGTTGTATTGGGAAGTTCTTTTATAAATTCACTATTTATATAATATCCTATCGTACCAATATATGCATTTTTTATCTTTAAGTTTGTCAATAAATTGCTAGTTAAAAATGCTGTGGTAGTTTTTCCATTCGTTCCTGTAATACCAATAAATTTAATTCCATTAAATTTATCACTAAAATTACTTACTAAATATTCATTCAAATATTTTTCTGTATTATCAACAATCATTGTATCAACACTGTAAGAACCATGTTCTGCAATTATTTTTTTGGCACCATTTTTAATGGCTTCTTCAATATAATCATGGCCATCAACAGTATTTCCCTTTATGGCGACAAAAGTATCTCCATCTTTAACTTTTCTTGAATCTGTTTTTATATTTAACATTTTTTCCCTCCAACTAAATGTATTTATTTAATATTTTCTTTATTCCTTCATAAGGTAATATTACACATGTTTTTCTATTATGCTGCTTATATACTTCATCAAATGCTATTCCTTCGCCTAGTATTTCTTTATCATATTCTTCTTCATTTACCATCTTTTCAAAATTATCTATATAATTAAAAGCATCTTTAACAGTTTTCCCTATTATATTTTTTAGAAGAATAGATGTACTTGCTGTAGAAACAGCACAAGCTTCTCCATTAAAATGAATATCTTTAATTATATTATCTTCTACTTTACAATAAATATCAATATTATCTATACAAGAACTGTTATTGCTATTTGACTTTTCATATCCTAAACTATCAGATCCATCTTTATTAAAAGGGTACTTATAGTTATCTAAAATAATTTCTCTTTTTATTTCACTATCCATCTTATATCATTTCTTTCATTATTTTTTCTTTGTCAGTTATTAATTCTACAAATCTATCAATTTCTTCAAACGTATTATAAAAATACAAACTAACTCTTAAAGTATTTTTTACCCCTGTTTTACTCTTTAAAATTTTCGCACAATGATTACCTGCTCTTACACAAATATTATATTTATTTAGAAAAAATGCAACATCTTGACTAAAAATACCATCAATATTAAATGAAACAATTCCAGAATCACTTTCTAAATTTATAATATCTATAAATGGTAATTTAATAAGTTTATCTATTAGATAACTTTTTAATTTTTTTTCATAATTATTAATATTATCCATTCCAATTTTAGATAAATAATCAACTGCTGCACCCAACCCAATTGCACCAGCTATATTAGGAGTCCCTGCTTCTAATCTAGTAGGAAGATCTTTTAAATATACTTCATTTTCATTATCAAAAGATTCATTCATACCTCCACCTAATTTTGTAGGATTAATTTGTTCCAAGAACTCTTTTTTTCCATATAATACTCCAATACCAGTTGGGCCACACATTTTGTGGCCAGAAAACGCTAAAAAATCTATATCGCTTTTTTTTACATCAACTTTTTTATGAGGAACTAATTGAGCTCCATCTATAACTACAAAAATATTATTGGCATGTGCAAACCTACATATTTCATCTATTGGTCTTTCATCCCCAACCACATTAGTTATTCCTGCTATACTAATAACTTTAGTCTTATTAGTAACTGCATTCATAACATTTTCTAACGAAACATGTAAATTATCGTCCAAATCTATATATTTAATTATACAATTATTAGTTTTGGCTAATTTAAACCAAGGTAATACATTTGAAGCGTGTTCGCTTTTAGTAATTAATATTTCATCTTGAGGCTCTAAAAACTCTTTAAAAAATCCATCAGCAATCATATTTAATGAATCAGTAGTTCCACTTGTAAATATAATTTCTTCAAAATCAGCATTAATAAAATCAGCAACTTTTTTTCTAGCAGTTTCATATGCAACGTCAACTTTATAACTTATAGTATAGTCTCCTCTATGTGCATTTGCAGAATAATTACTATAATAATCAGTTATTGCTTCTATAACAGAATTAGGTTTAAACGTTGTAGCACCATTATCAAAATATATAATATCTTTATCTAACATAGGAAAATCTATTCTATAATTTTTCATAAATCACCTCCTATTTATTATCTCTTGCATCATTTTTTAAAAATCCATCTATAATTATTTTTTGTGCTATATCATCTTCTATTCCTTTTGAATTCAAGTAAAATAAATAATTTTTATCAATACTAGTGATAGATGCAGCATGATTTGCTACAACATTTTTGGTATCTATATACATATTAGGTAAAATAATACCTTCTCCATTATTAACATTTAATATTTTAATATTTTCATATAGCTCATTGTCAATCGTATCTTTTTTAACATTACCATCTATATCAATATAACTCTTTCCAGAATCATTTAAACCATGTATATTTATTACATTCTTTGAGTTATTTCCTTCTAAATTTATATTAATTTTTAAATTATATTTATTATTTGATTTAAAACTATGATTGTATAAAAACTCAGTATTATTACCCTGTATAATATTAATTTTATATTCTTTTTCATTGATCTCACTATATTCATTTATAATTAATTTTTTATCATCATTAATATTTATATTTAATTCTAATAAGGCATCAAAATTATTTATATTACAAATAGAATCACTAACAATATCTAAATTTATAACACTTTCATTATCTAATATTATTTTATTCATTTTTATTATTCTCACTTACATTATTTGACCTATTATATCCGTTATTTTCTATTTCTTCTGCTAAACTATAATCACCAGATTTAACAATTTTTCCATTTTCTATTATATGAACATAATTTGGTCTTAGCTTTTTTAATATATTTGTATGATGTGTAATAATTAAAAACGAACAAGAATGAGTATCAAAATATTCTTTTAAAGACTCACTTATACTATTTAAATTATCTATATCTACTCCTGAATCTATTTCATCTAATAATATTAAAGAGGGTTCTAATACCCAAAGATGCATAAGCTCATTTTTCTTTCTTTCACCACCACTCATATTTTCATTTATTCCTCTATGAATAAAACTTCTAGGAATACCTAATTTATCACATATATTATTCATAAGCTTAGAAAATTCAAAAACATTTAAATGTTGTCCTTTAACACTTTCTAAAGCAACTTTAAGCATTTCTGAATTTTTAACACCTGGTATTTCAATAGGGTTTTGATTAACCAAAAAAATTCCTTTTCTAGCTCTATTTGTTGTATCTAATTTTAATAAATCTTCATTATTATAAATAATAGAACCAGATTCTATTTTATAATTTTCATCTCCCATTAAAACTTTACATATAGTACTTTTACCAGTTCCATTTAATCCCATTAAAGTATGTATTTCATTTTTATTTATTTTTAAATTAAAATCTTTTAATATAGTTTTATCAGATACTGATACCGTTAAATCTTTTATTTCTAACATTATATCTCACCGAATACATTTTATCAAAATACTTAATATTTGTCTATTTCTTAATATACAAATGTTAATCCTTTTTTTAAATGATACCGATTATATATAGTATAATATCTCATAGAAAGAAGATATTTTTATATGCATAATAAAGAATATGCATTAAAACTTGTTCAAGATAAAATTAATGGTTTAAATAATTATTCCTATTCTCAAATTGCTACACTAACAAGTTATAAAAAACTTCAGATTGTTAGATTTTTAAATCAATTAAAAGAAAAGAAGTTAGATTCTATTTTAGTTCATGGATTAACTAATAAGCCATCTAATAATTCTCCCTCTAGCAAAGAACTTGAATTTATTAAAAACTATAAAGAATACACACTTTCTTTTATCTTTTTAATCTTTTAACTGCATTTTTAGTTGCATATAAAACTTCGTAGCTTCTTAAATCAATATTCAAGTCATCTAACATCTTATCTAGTGTTATATATCCATTAAATACCTTTTCTACATATTTTAATATTTCTTTTTTCTCACTTATATTACCTTCATAATATCTACAAAATAATATTTCAGCAACAAAATTAGAAATAATATAAGTAGAATAAAATATATATTTATCACCTTTAAATATTTTAGTACGATTAATGAGCTCTTTCTGGTTCACATAAATTAAACTTTGTCCAATATTTAATGATAACTCAGATTTGTCAATTTCATACATAAATAGTTTTTCTAAAAATATACTCATAGCTTCATTATAAACTAATAAATCTGTATAATAACTATTTCTTGATGTAAATACATGTCCTAGTTCATGTGAATATACTTGAAAATCACTAAAGTTTGTTTTATAACTAACACCTATTCCTAAAAAGATTCTAAAATTTTTATTAATTGATATAACTGATAATTTTCGTGATAAATCTGCAACTAAAGTAATCCCATTTATATCTATTGGATTAGGAAATAATTCCTCCAATGGTCTAACATTTATATCTAAATAATCTTTTTTACACTTGCATACCTTGTGTAAAAAAGGTGTATAATTTCTTTTCACTGATTCATTAAAAGTTTCAAAATTACAACATAATACATTTCTATCTAAATTTGGAAATAATTTTTGTATTAATATATCTGCACTATTTTTTATATCCGTTGTAATAACAGGATAACTTAAAGTTTTTTCAAATCGTTGATTATTTAAATAATCAACGGAATTTATAACAGAAGGATATTCTAAAATCTCTTCTCCAACTGCTTTACAACCAAAAATAATCTTATTTTTATTTGTTTCAAACATATTTTCCCTTCTTTACTGCTACATATATTAGCATAAATAAAAATAAAAGCAAATATTTTATTCCAATATTGCCTTTATTCTTCTAACTCCTGCGCTGCTGGCCTCTTCTTTTATTATTTTAAAATGGCCTAAAACAGACGTATTATTAACATGTGGCCCTCCACATAATTCTTTAGAAACATCTCCAATACTATATACAGTTACAATATCAGGATATTTTTCTATAAACATACATTCTGCACCAGATTTAATTGCATCTTGTTTTTTCATTTCTTCTACATTAACTTTTAAATCTTCTTTTATCCATTGGTTAACCAAATCTTCAGCTTGCTTTTTTTCAGAATCACTTAGCTTATGATCACAGCTAAAGTCAAAACGCATTCTTTCAACCGTAATATTGCTCCCCTTTTGATGAACATCAGGTCCAACTACAATTTTTAATGCAGCATTTAGAAGATGAGTTGCAGTATGATATTTTGTTTCAATTTCACTATTACCTGCCAAACCACCTTTAAATTTGCCTAACGAATTTGATCTTGATAATTCTTGATGCTCTTTAAATTTTTTATAAAATCCTTCTATATCCACTTTTAAATTTCTTTCTTTAGCTAGTTCAAGAGTCAATTCTATTGGAAATCCATAAGTATCAAATAAATGAAAAGCATTAGTTGCATCAATATCCTTATTATTTAAAACAACTTTTTCGAATTCTTTTAGTCCTTTTTCTAAAGTTCTATTAAATTTAATTTTTTCATTTTTTAATACTTCTAAAACTACTGTTTCATTATCACTTAATTCTTTATAATATCTCTTATACTTATTTATAATAAGTTTTGCTATCTGTTGTTCCCAGTCAGAATTAATATCAATATTCAATTTTTTTGCATGTCTTATTGCACGTCTAATTAGTCTTCTTAAAATGTATCCTTGATCTGTATTGCTAGGTTTTATACCAGAATAATCAGCACTAATAAATACAGCAGTTCTTATATGATCTGCAATAATACGAATGCTTTTCTCATTTCCTAAATAAGATTTACCAGATATCTCTGAAATTAGTTCTATAACGTCTTTCCAAATACTAGATTCATAGTTGTCATTAACACTTTCTAATATAGCAGTTGTTCGTTCTACCCCCATTCCAGTATCTACATTTTTTTTGGGTAATTCTGTAATCAATCCATTTTCATCTTTATAAAATTCCATGAAAACATTATTCCATATTTCTACCCATCTATTATCTTTAACATCAAAATCTGTTGGTATCTCATCATCGCTTCTAAAGTAAAATATTTCTGTATCAGAACCACATGGTCCAGTTTCACCCGCAATCCAAAAATTATCTTCTACAGTTTTTACTATTCTTTCATCTTTAATACCTAAACTTTTCCATTTATTATAACTTACACTATCAAATGGAATATCAGAATTTCCAGCAAATATAGTTATACCTAAACGTTCAACCGGAATATTTAAAACTTTAGTTAAAAAATTAAAACTATATTCTATGCTTTCCTCTTTAAAATAATCCCCCAAACTCCAGTTACCTAACATTTCAAAAAAAGTATGATGAGTAGTATCGCCTACTTCATCTAAATCATTAGTTCTTATACACTTTTGATAATCAACTAACCTTTTTCCATAGGGATGAGTAGCGCCCATCAAATAAGGAATTAAAGGTTGCATTCCTGCAGTATTAAATAATACTGAAGGATCATTTTCTGGTACAACTGGTGCTGAAGGTATTTGTTTATGACCATTTTTTATAAAATATTCTATATATAAATCTTTTAAATTCATAACTATTCACATCCTATATATTCTATCATTTTATTTATTATACTATCTAAATCCATATTAGTTGTATCTATATAAATAGCTTTTTTAGAAATAACTAACGCTCCAGCTTTTTTATGTTTATCATTATAATCTCTCTTATTTATATTGTCAATAATTTCATCCATAGACATAAGAACACCCATTTTTTTATATTGAGAATATCGTCTTTTAGCTCGAACAGAAATATCAGCATCTACATAAAATTTATAACTTGCATTTGGAAAAACTACAGTAGTAGTATCTCTTCCATCTGTGACGGTATTTTTATTATAAGATAAATTTCTAATTAAAGAAACTAAATGTTTTCTTAATTCAACAATATTAGAAATATATGATACAACTTCATCTATTTCTTTAGTTCTTATTTTATTAGAAACATCTATAGTATTCAAATAAACTTTCCCATTTTCATCTATATTAATATTTAATTTTTTAGAAATATTTACTATATTTTTCTTATCTTTTAAATCAATATTATTTTCAAGTAGATAAAGTGCCACACATCGATACGTTGCACCTGTATCAAGATAAAAATAATTTAACTTTTTAGCTAAAGATTTTGCAATTTCACTTTTTCCTACTCCACTTGGTCCATCAATCGCGATTATTTTCATTTAATCTGTCTCTTTTCTTATAATTATTGTATCATATAAATAAAAAAATGCCAAAAATGACATTATTTTTCTAATAATACTTTCATTGTTTTTATCATTTGAGAAGTATAACTCATTTCATTATCATACCAAGCTACTACTTTTATTAATTGATTACCATCAACGTCTATTACTTTTGTAGATAATCCATCTACTAAGCTTCCACATCGTGCACCTAAGATATCACTAGAAACTATAGGGTCCATAGTAAATTTTAAAAAGTCAGATTCCTTAGATTTAAATAAATTATTAATTTCATCAACTGTAACATTTTTTTCTAACTCTAAAGATAAATCAATTAAAGATCCATCACCTACTGGAACTCTAAAAGCTCCTCCATCAAGTTTTCCCATAAGTTCTGGGATAACTTTTCCTATAGCACTTGCAGCCCCTGTAGAAGCGGGTATTATATTTAAACTAGCAGCACGTCCTCTTCTTGATAGAATACCTTTTTTATGAGGAACATCTAAAGTTGATTGATCATTTGTTATAGCGTGCACTGTGGTCATGAATCCTTTTTTAATTCCATACTCTTTATTTAAAATATCTAATACGGGTGCTAAACAATTAGTGGTACAACTAGCAGCACTAATTACAGTTTCTGTTCCTTCTAAAGTATCACTATTAACTCCATAAACAATTGTCTTCATATTACCTTTACCAGGAGCCGATATAATTACATGTTTTGCTCCTGCTACTATGTGTTTATAAGCATCATCTAAATTAGTAAATAAACCTGTGCATTCCAAAACTAAATCAACTTTCATTTCTCTCCATGGAAGTACACTTGGATCTTTTTCACTAAAGACTTTAATTTTTTTATTTTTATAAATCAAATTATCATCATCATAACTAATTAAATCATTATCAAAACTTCTATGATTAGTATCATATTTTAAATAATATGCTAATTCAGAGGCATTAGTTAAATCGTTAATAGCAACTACTTCATAATCACTTTCTTCTGATATTAATCTAAAAGCTAATCTTCCAATTCTCCCAAAACCATTTATTGCAATTCTTTTCATAAACTCTCCTTTTTCATTCATTAAATTCTGATTTTCCAATAAATTCTCTTAATACATTATCACTAGCTAAATATTCGCTACTAATAGGAAAAAAATTTTTTAAACTATCTAATAATCTTCTAGCCATATTATAATATGGACTATTCATGTCTACAGTATATAAAAGCGGTTCAACATAAACTTTTAATACTCCTATTTCATATATATATGCAGTATTTAATACAACATTTGCATCATCTGAATAAGGAAATATATTATTTTCTTCTCCCTTACGAACTAAATCCCATGTTGCTAAAGTTTTTTCTGCATTTACTCCTCTAGTCATATTATCTCTAACTATTCTTCTTAATAATCTAACTTCAGTTGTAGAAATATAATTATGTCTATCTATTGTTAATGGAGTAAATGGACTAACATAAACTTTATATATAATTTTCTTATCAATATTTTTGCTAACTACTTCATTCAAACAATGTAAACCTTCTATTAATAATATATCATCTTTACCTAACTTTATACTTTCTCCTTCAAAAATTTTAGTTGCATTTTTAAATCGATATTTTGGAAGTACAACTTCTTTACCTTTTAATAAATCATTTAATTGTTTTCTAAATAAAACTAAATCAATTGCATTTATATCTTCAAAATCTTTATTACCATCTTCAAGAGATGCTATTTCATCATAATCTTTATAATAATCATCTAAACTCATTTTAAAAGTTTTTTTACCTAAAGCACTAATATAAAGAGCTAATTTTTTAGTACTAGTAGTTTTCCCACTACTTGATGGTCCTCCTAAAAATATAATTTTCTTTTTTAATCTTACTATTTCTTGAGCTATTTTCATTATTGATTCATCAACCATTATATCATTCTTTTTTATAAAATCTTCTATTTTACCTTCTGATATAATTCTATTTAAATCACTAACATAATTAATCTTTTGTTTATTTAACCAATCATTATATTTATTAAATTCATTCAAAATATTCTTTCTATTAATAAATTCTTTATTATTACAATCATTTATTAATACAAAATCATTATTATTTAAATTTATTATTTTAAAATTTTTTATCATCTTAGTATTTTCAACTATATTAGAAAAGAAATAATTATATCTTCCTAATAACTCATTTAATGTTACTGTATCATTTATAACATTTTCAATACTCTTAGCTTTTTCATATTCATAATATCTATTATAATAATTTATAGCATCCTTATTACTAACATTAATTTTTAATATAGGATATTCTCCACTAATATATTCTCTAATTTTAGCATCAATTGCTTTTATTTCATTAGTAGATACTTTCTTCTTAGTAAGAAAAATTCCCCTCATACCTATATCTAAACTATGACAAAATTTAACCTCACAATTTAATATTTCTTTAGTAGCAATAATAAATAGAAATTTTAAACCAGCTTTCTCTTCTTTTGAATTATCCATTTTATCCCTCTTACTATTCTTAAATATATTCTACTAAATATTTTAAAAAAAGTCATCTACTTCTAGATAATTTTTTAAAAATTATTTAATATAATTTACATTTTAATTTTTTAATACATTAAATTTCTTTCAATAAAAAAAATGTCTAATAATTTTTAGTATTAATGATTAATTAATAAATAAAATATAAATAGGTGATAAAATGTTTATTCCAACTATACAAGAAAGTACAAGAAGTGGAGAAAAAATATATGATATATATTCTAAATTATTAGAAAATAGAATTATTTTTATAAATGGAGAAATAAATGATAGTTTATCAAATTTAGTTATATCTGAATTATTATATTTAGATTCTTTAAATAATAATGATATAGATATTTATATAAATAGTCCTGGAGGAAGTGTAACAAGTGGACTTGCCATAATAGATACTATGAATTATATAAAAAGTGATGTTAGAACTACAGTTACAGGAATTGCAGCTAGTATGGCATCATTAATTTTAGCAAATGGAACTAAAGGGAAAAGATATTCATTAAAAAATTCTGAAGTAATGATTCATCAACCACTAGGGAGTACAAGTGGTCAAGCAACAGATATAGAAATACAAGCAAAAAGAATTATAAGTAAAAAAAAGCTACTAAATAATATGTTAGCAACTTTAACTAATCAATCTCTAAAAAAAATTGAAAAAGATACTGAAAGAGATAAATATTTATCCTCTGAAGAAAGCTTGAATTATGGAATTATTGACCATATTATATGATTTTAATCAATATAATTATTATAATCGTTTTTAGTAATCTCTAGTATGATATTTCTTTGATTTTCATTAAAACGTTTAACATAATAATCCTCTTTTGTGTCTATAAACCCTACTTTAGTAACTAATTTAAGTGCATACTTCATATTATAAGGAATACTACATATTAAAGATTCTATATTATATTCATTAAAAGCTACATCTAATAAAAGTTTTAATGCATCTTTTGCATACCCCATATTTCTATATTTATATTCTATTACTAACCCACATGTATGTTTTAATCTTTCTTCATCAAAATGAAAATTAAGATATCCTATAGGAATATTATTTTCTTTATTTATTATATACGCAAAAAATCTATTTTTATCATTCATTTGTCTTTTATACCATTTTTCTTTATCAAAATAATTAATACATCCCGTAGTATTTTCATAACCTATTAAATTTAGATTATATCCACTATTATAATTCATTGTTTTTTCATCTTTTAATATATTTATATAATAATCAAGTTCATTAAATTCAGGTATTTTTAAATAAACTTTACTTTTATTAACATTATTTTTAATTAAATAATCTTTTAATTTTATAATTAATTTTTCTACAAAACTACTAGAATTAATATATGCAGTATTTTCATCACATTCTTCATTTTCAAAAGAATTAAAAATAGTTTTTATTGATATAAAAGGAATTTTATTTATAAATGCTACATGCCCAATACTAGCACTTTCTGTATCCATTGCAACTGCACCAGTTTCAATAAAAATATTTTCTTTAACTTTTTTATTATAAATTAAACTATCTCCACTACATATAGGCGCTATCATATAGTTATCATAATTAGTTTCATCCAAAATTTGCTCAGATAATTCAATCAAAAGCTTTTCTGCTTTTATTTTCCCGGCCATTGGCACATATAAATTCATTAAAGATACAGGGAAAAAATCATGATATGTAACAAAATCTGAGATAATTAAATCCATAAGTTTAATATTATTATTTAAACTTCTAGCTACACCTGAATTTATTATAAAATCTATTTTATATTTATCTATAATATATTGTGTAATCATAGCAGAATTAGTTTTTCCAATATCACTTATCCCTAAAATTATTTTAATATTATTTATTATTTTAATGTATATCTTTTTATTAGATTCTTTTTCAAAATTATATTTACTTAAAATATTAATTAAATTAGTATTTGAGTTTTCAATAACCGCTATTGTAATCATTTTAATACTCCTATCATACATACATTATATCATACGGCAGACTTTGTCCGCAACCTAACCAGTAAAAAAAAGACAAACCTCCTTGAAATAGTTTGCCAAAACAGTATAATAACTGTTACGTGATCTGTCGTCACAATCAAATATAAACGGTCTATGCCGTAATGTAGTCTATGCTACCAAATATCGGAACCTCGGGATTACTCCTTTGTTCCATGTTTACAATATGCATAACTACTCAGGAGGTTTGCAATGAATATATTAGAACAAAGCAAAGAAAAAATCAATGGTATTTTAGAAACTTTTGACAGAATGATTATTAATGGTTATCTTTTAAATCTATGTAATTATAGGCATTTCCTATA
>CAYQJD010000011.1:0-25721 GCA_964417835.1 uncultured Muribaculaceae bacterium | reverse complement strand
TATATAAAGGAAAAGCTGATAATCAAGATGTGACATCTTTACTTATATATTTAGCTAATAAGGGTTATTTAGAAATTATTAACGATAAGATTGATTTAAATGTTGAAAAGATTAATTTAAGTGAAGATTCAAAAAATAATGCTAATCAAAAAATAGTTGAATTACAAAATAAAATAGATGAAGAAAGAAAAATAAATCCAAATTCAAAAAAAATAAAATATTATAAAAACATGTTAGATATTTATAAAAACATTGATACAGCAATTGATTACGAACAATATGGCCTTAAATCTTCAATTAATGAGTATAATGAACATAATGAGGTTTTAATTAGAAAATTGAAAGATTATAATGGAACAAATATTAACGAACAATGGTTTATGGAAGGATTATTTGAATATGATAGGACAGAAGTTACTGATAAAATGTTATATAATAATTTTTATGTAACAAATAATAGAATATTAAGTAATATTAATAATAAGCAAAACAAAAATAAAATATTTGAAAAGTCTGCATCAGGGAAAACAATATTTATTATATTGATGATTATAGCTACATACTGTTTAATAACAATCCCACCTATTTTAACATATGGTGAAGTAGATATGTTAATTGTTGCTCTTTTGTTCCCTGGTATTGGATTTACAGTAATGTTTAGTATGTTATTTGGTGGAACTCAAACTATTTATGTAAATGGTAAAGCTACTCATTCATCAATTGGTACTAAATTGTTTGGTCTTGTTTGGGGAGGAATGTTTGGAGGTATGCCTTGGGCATTTACTGTACTTCCTGCATTATTACAAGATCCAATTTATTTAATAGGATATATAATTGGTATTTGTTGTGTTCTTGGTATGGTTATATGCTTAAAGTATTTACCAAAAAGAACGCCTTATGGAAATGAAATATTAGGAAAATTAAGAGGATTTAGAAACTTCCTAGAAACTGCTGAAAAGGAAAAATTAGAGGCAATGGTTATGGAAAATCCAACTTATTTCTATAATATTTTACCATACACTTATGTTTTAGGTGTATCTGATAAATGGATCAAAAAATTCGAGTCAATATCATTACAAGCTCCATCTTGGTATGATAGTCCTAATGCTTTTGATATGGTAGCATTTGGAACATTTATGAATAATACAATGGTATCTGCACAAAGCGTTATGTCATCTAGTCCATCAAGTGATTCAGGTGGAGGTGGTTCATCATCAGGAGGAGGATCTTCTGGTGGTGGGTCAGGAGGAGGTGGAGGTGGCTCTTGGTAGTCATCTTCCCTACTATAAATATTTGTTTATTAGAATGTTTTATGATATAATTTTTTTTAACAGAAACGGAGGTACAAATTATGAATGAACCAAAATATTATTTAGAAAAAATAGAAAGAAATGCTCGAGCAATTGATAAAGTCCCTATGGATGTAAAAGAAGAATGCAGGGAACATATAATTTGGGCGAGAGAATTAGTTAGTAGACTAACAATGTTGGATTACGAAGCAAGAGAAAAAGCTATAAATAAGATTCATGACGTTATGGATCGTGATTATGAAAAAATGGGATTTGAACTTCAAAATAATGAAATTAATAATAAGAAACTATAATAAATATAATAAATTTTATTAATTATAAGGAGAAGTATGATAATTTTATTAGGAAGTAAAAATCCATCAAAATTGAATGCACTAAGGAAAGCGTTAAAAAAGCTTAATATGTCAGAATATGAAATATTTTCTTATGATGTTTTATCAGAAACTAATAGTAAACCTATAGGTTTTGAAATAATTAGAGGAGCAGAAAACAGAAATAAAAATTTGAAAAAATATGCTTTAGACAATAATATAAAATATGATTATTTATGCTCTATAGAAGGTGGTTTTTCCTTAGATGAAAATGGGCTGCCTTTCGTTGTTACTTATTGTGTGATAGAAGATAAATATGGAAAAAAATCTACTGGAAAATCTTTAGGTATAAGACTTTCAAAAACTATGTTTAATTATTTGAAGGCTGGAGGCTCATTAAATAAAGCTATTGAGAAAATTACAAATAATACTAATAATAAACAAAATTTAGGAGTTATGGGTTATCTTTCAAATGGATTATATAAAAGAGAAAGTGTTGATAGTGAAGCAATAGTCTCTAGTTTTATTTCTCATATTTATAAAAAACAACGAGAAACATTAGATAAATATATTGATGAATTAGTATCTTAAAGTGTTATAAAAAAATATAATACTTTTTTTATTTTATAATTATTTTATCTTTTTCTTTTACAATATTAGTTTCATAAAATTTTTTGAATGCTTTATAAAGATAGTAAGGATCTTTATTTCCAATTATTTCTTTTGCACCATGCATAGCAAGTTGTGCAAGACCAATATCTATAGAATCAATGCTTACATGTCTTAAACTTATTCCTGATAAAGTGCTGCCACTTGTCATATCATTTTTAGTGACAAAATTTTGATAAGGAACTTTTGCATTTTCACAAATTCCTTTGAATATTGAGGAAGTAGTACTGTCAGTTGTAGAAGCTTCATCTGTTGAAATTACAATTCCTTTATTTAAAAATGCGCCATTATTTATGTCACTATTTCCAGGATGATTAGGATGTACTGCGTGAGTATTGTCAGCACTTAAGATTGTAGAATTACAGATTAACATAGAGATATCTTTTTTTATATTAAAAGAAATTCTTTTTAACGTGTCCATTAGAAATGATGAATCAGCTCCTTCTTTAGTTAAGCTACCAATTTCTTCACTGTTAAATGCACAAAAAATATTGTTATTATCATTATTATTTGCCTTTATAAAACCTTCTAGTGCACTAAAAACACACGTTAAATCATCTATACGGGGAGAAATAATCATTTCTTTATTTAAACCAAAATATTGAGGTTTTTCAGTTGAATATAAAAACAAATCAAAGTCACATATTTTTTCATGTTTTTGTATATTGCATTTTTTAGAAATAAGATTTTTAATTATATTATTTTTATCTTCAAAAGAAATTATAGGAATCATATCTATTTGACTATTTAAACTTAAATTATCATTAGCATTGGCATTTTGATGTATTGCTACACTTGGAATACATAGTAATGGTTCTTTAAAATCAATAATTTCTTTTCTATAAATATTATTATTTTTTATTATAATACGTCCAGATAATGATAAAGCTTCGTCAAGCCAAGCATAGTTTAATAGACCTCCATATGGCATAACATTAATTTTTAAATAATTATTTTCATAAATTTGATTTTTAGGTTTGACTTTAAACGCTGGAGTATCTATATGTGTACATGTTATGTTAAAACTATCATTTTTTCCCATATTAAATGCGATAATAGAAGCATCGTTACGTGTAACAAAATATTTACTATTATATCTTAGTTCCCATTCTTTATTTTCTTCTAATTCTATAAAATTATTTTCTAACAATATATCCTTTATTGTTTTTATTCCAGTAAAAGCGCAATTTGCATTATTTATAAAATTAAACATATTCTTATTAAAATTTTCAATATTCATTATAATTTCACCATTATTATGATGATGTTTTTTTTGAATTCTATTAACTTTATAAAAAAATTTTACATAATTTACATCTTAAATTATAAATGCTATAATTTGGATAAAAGAAGGTGGTTAAATGTTTCTTTACGTTTTAAGTGACTTGTTTTTTAGATTATATTGTGAAATAAAAGGGGAGGAAAATAAAAAAATATTAGAAAATTCTATTGATGTTAAAAAATTAGAAGAAGCATTAAATAATTTTTTAAACCTAACCATGGGTTATAAGTTAAATTATTTGGATAATATGAAAGAAGTAGAATTGGCTTTTGAAAACATAATATCTGCTAATGTTAATCCTTTAGATATATTAGTAGATATAAAAAAATATGAAGAAAAATATATAGATATTTTAAATTCTAATTCATATGTAAAGATTTTTTTAGAAGCAGTAAATTCAATGTATTCTCCTTCATTTAATATAAAAAATGATTCTGTTTTTAATCAAAATAATATAAATATTGCAATAAAAAATATTGATAAATATTTTGAAATAATTAGAGAAATGAGAATTGATGAAGACTCACTTCCTACTATTTTAATTCATAATATTGATGATTTTGAACAAATACTTATAAATTACATTAATTCTATTAAACATAGCGATTCTTTTTATAATATTTTTAATGTATTTGGTGAAAAAAGTGAAAAAGAAATTATAAAAGTGATTTTTGAAGCTACGTTATTAAATTTATCAACTTTAGATGCTCTAAATGTAGAAAAATTTTTTAAAAATTATACTAATTTTATTAATGATAGTACATTTAATAATCTTAAATCTCCTAGATATATGGGCAATATATTTGAAGATGAATTATATGTTATGTTAAAAAGGTCTGAGATTTTATATGAAACTCCATATTATTTTGCATTTATGTTAAAAGATAAATTTATTGAATTACCTAATGTTAGATTTGGAATAAGTATTGAAAATGGTATAAAAGTTGCTAATATAATTGCTACTCAGTCTTCTCAACGCCATGAAAGTCTAATTTCATTAGATACAATTCAAAAAGAAATAAAGTCTTATTTACCTAAAGATAGTTATTATAGATTTTTTAATCCAACTCATTTAGTTTCATTAGTTTTAACATTTGGTATTTTTAAAGGCATGGATATTAATAAGGTTGTTGTAAAAGATTATTTACCATTTAGATATAAAAAAGTTATAATGGATAAACAATTAAATGAAGAAGAAGCATATTATTATCAGACAAGATTAACAACAAAAAATTTAATAACTTATATGAGAATAATATCCAATATGGAGGATCTAAATATAATTCAGTATCCTGATATAGATACTGAATTAACATTATCAATAGGTGATAATGTTAAAAGTCAAAATGAATTCTTAACAAATATTTATAGTATGGGATTAGAAATAGGTAAAAAATATAAAATAAAAAACGAGGAAAACTTAAACTTAGGAAATAAAAAGTTGTAATTTTTGTATGATCAAGTTTTAATAATATTAATTTTTCTTCTTTTTATTATAGATATATGCTAGACTATTAAAAAAAGGAAGAAATAAATGATTTTAAAAAAATAAATATTGAGAATATAGATAAGTTAAATTATTCATTTTAAATGATGTTAAAATAATATGAAACATGAAAATGGTTAAGAATATATACTAGAGAAGTATATAGAAAATTGTTAAAATAAAAAAATTAGGAGGTTTTGATATGAAAGATTATAGTTATTTTCTCAATCAAGATAAATTTATAACAGGTTATAAAAAAAACGGTAATAGATTATACATATTTCTTAATAATAAGAAAGTAGGGTCTATTGAATATTCAAAAGAAAATGAACGTAAAATAGAGAAAAAAATGTTAGCACAATTTAAATCTTTAGAAAAGAATAATGTTGAAAATATAATTAAAGACAAAATGAATAAAAGTAAACAGGCATTAAAAAATTCTAGTTTATTTTTCATATTTTCTGTTATTTTATTTTCTTGTATTACATTGTTATTCAATTCAACAATACTTGAATTATCTATTTTTTTTGCAATAGTATTTACAGGGTTAGAAACAATAGAAACTTTTATAAATAAAAGTAAAATTAATTCTTTATATAGAGATTATGAAAAGATGAAATATTTTTATGAAAATAGAAAAAAATTTGAAAGTTTAAATAAAGATGAAAAATTAAAAAAAGAAATAACTAAGATAGAAGATAAAAAACTAGAAAAATATAATAATTTAAATGAAAAAATAAATATTAATACTATTAGTAACTTTAGTTTAAACGAATTAAAAAAAATTAAAGATTATTTGGAATATATTAAAGCTCAAAAGTTAAAAAAAGAATTAGATCAAGATAGTAAAAAAGAAATATTAAAAAAAATATTAAAATTAGGTGAAAAATGAAAACAGATGATTTTGATTATGAACTACCTGAATCGCTAATTGCTCAAACACCAATAAAAAATCGTAGTGAGAGCAAATTGATGGTTCTAAGTAAAAAAGGAGATATAACTCATAAAAAGTTTTATAATATTATTGAGTATTTAAATTCAGGAGATGCATTAGTATTGAATGATACTAAAGTTATACCCGCAAGATTAATTGGAGAGAAAGTTGATACTCATGCTGTTATAGAATTATTGTTACTTAATGAAAAAAATAATGATATTTGGGAATGTCTTGCAAAACCTCAAAAACGATTAAAAAAAAATACAATAATTATATTTGGAAATGGCAAATTAAAAGCACAAGTTATAGAAATATTAGAAGAAGGAGTAACCCTTGTTAAATTAATTTATGACGGAATTTTAATGGAAATATTAGATGAATTAGGTACTATGCCATTACCTCCATATATTCATGAGAAACTTAATGATAAAAATAGATATCAGACAGTTTATGCTGAAAATTATGGTTCAGCTGCAGCGCCTACAGCAGGTTTGCATTTTACTAATGAATTACTTAAACAAATTAAAGATAAGGGAATTAATATAGTTTATATAACTTTGCATGTAGGATTAGGTACTTTTAGACCTGTTAATGTTTCTGATATTAGAGAACATAAAATGCATAGTGAACATTTTATAATGAACTCAGAAGCTGCTAATACTCTAAATAAAGTGAGAGAAAATGGTAAACGTATTATAGCAGTTGGAACTACATCAACAAGAACATTAGAAACAATAATATCTAGATATAAAAAATTTGTTCCTTGTAATGGAGATACAGATATTTTTATATATCCAGGTTATCAGTTTAAAGCAATTGATGCTCTAATAACAAATTTTCACTTACCTAAAAGCACACTAGTAATGTTAGTAAGTGCCTTATCAAAAAGGGAATATATATTGAATGCTTATAAAATAGCTGTAGAAAACAATTATAGATTCTTTTCTTTTGGAGATGCTATGTATATAGAAAAATCAAATAATTAAAAAAAATCATATTATTATGTATGATTTTTTTTATAAATATTTTTTTATGGTTTCAATAGAGTTTTCTTGCATTGCAACAAAGCTATTTAATATATTTTGCACATCATGATCTATATTTTTATTTTGATTCATAAGTCTTCTTCCCTCAATTATTCCCATATTTGTTCCTTGCATAATAAGTTCAGCTAACTTGCTTGTTGTATCATCTGTAATTGTTTTCATTTGAATACCATACCATGTCATAGCTTTATTCATAGCATTAGTTTCATGTGGTTTTTTATCAGTCATGTAATTTTGATATAAATCATTAACTCTTTTAGAAATTTCTTCATATTTTTTATATTCACTTTCTAACACAGTTTTAAAGTCATTGTCATTAACTTTTTTTAATACAATTGAAATAGCATCTAAGCCCATTGTTGCACCTTTGTTTATTTCATCTAAAATATTTAAATTTTGATTTTCCATAATCTTCTCCAATCTATTATTATTATTTTCAAAAAAATTTATTTTATTCGTTATTACCAATTAAAAAGTCAAGTGCAATGTTATAGGTTTTGGATATATTAATAAATTTGTGAGTTTTTATGATACATATTTTGAATAAAGATGTAGAATTCACAGGGAATGGCACAAAAACTGATCCTTATGTAAAATAGATGCTTTAAATTGCTATAAATAAGTTTATAGTAATTTTTTTTAATACATGATATACTTAAAAAGATTAGGAAGTGTTTTATGAAAATTAAATATACTTTATTAAAAAAAGAAGCTAATACAGAAGCTCGTTTAGGTAAGATTAAAACTAATTATGGTGAATATTATACTCCAATGTTTATGCCGGTAGGAACACTTGCAACAGTTAAAACATTAAGTCCAGAAGAATTGAAAGATATTAATGCAGGAATAATCTTATCTAATACATATCATTTATGGCTGAGACCAGGGGATGATGTTATTAAAAACGCTGGCGGATTACATAAGTTTATGAATTGGAATGGGCCTATTCTTACAGATTCAGGAGGCTTTCAAGTTTTTTCTATTGCAAATAAAAAAGATATTACCGAAGAAGGAGTAGCATTTAAAAATCATTTAAATGGTGATAAATTATTCTTAACACCAGAAAAAAGTATAGAAATACAAAACAATTTAGATAGTGATATTGCTATGAGTTTTGATGAATGCATTGGTTGGCCTGCTACTTATGAATATTGTAAAAAGAGTGTAGATAGAACTTTGAGATGGGCTAAAAGAGGAAAAGATGTTTTCAAAAATGAAAACCAAAGTTTATTTGGAATCGTTCAGGGCGGAGAATATGAAGATTTAAGAAAATATTGTGCTGAAGAACTTACAGAAATGAATTTTGATGGATATAGTATTGGTGGTACTAGTGTTGGAGAAACTAAACCTATAATGTATAACATGGTAGAAATGTCAACCAAATATTTGCCAAAAGATAAAGTAAGATATTTAATGGGAGTAGGAGATCCTATAGATATAATTGAAAATGTAATAAGAGGTATAGATATTTTTGATTGTGTAAACCCTACTAGATTAGCAAGACATGGGCATGCATATACAACTTACGGAAAAATAAATCTAAAAAATTCTAAATATAAACAAGATTTTACACCTATTGATGTAAATTGTGATTGTTA
This sequence comes from uncultured Muribaculaceae bacterium, assembly GCA_964417835.1. Lineage (GTDB taxonomy): Bacteria > Bacillota_I > Bacilli_A > RF39 > UBA660 > UMGS1124. Next base: position 17,082 of record CAYQJD010000011.1, on the reverse strand, counting down.
CGCATGTAAAAATTATACAAAAGCATATATTAAACATTTAATAAATACTAATGAAACATTTGGAGCAAGATTATTATCTATACATAATATAAGATTTTTAATTAAACTAACTGAAGATTTGAGAGAAGCAATAAAAAGTGATTCAATTTTAGAATATAAAGAAAGTTTTGTGAGAAATTATTATGGTGAAAAAGATAGTTAATGTTACTTATATAGTTATAATATGTTTTATTATAATTTTATCAATAATTAAAATAAATAAAAGACATGAAGATAAGTTATATAATGTGCTTTACTCAAAAATTGAGTATGCTGCAAAACTTTGTTATTTAGAAAAAAAATGTGAAAGTTCTATTACTTTGGAAACATTATATGAATATAATTATCTAGATATTCAATATGACCCAATATCAAAAGAAGAACTTAATAAAAATTTAGAAATATTTATAAATGAATCTGGAGTAAATATAAAAAAATAATAAGAATTAATAATCTTTCTTATTATTTTTTTATACTATTTAAATTTATTAAAATATATATAATTAATATTGCTAAACATATTAACCATAAATAATTATATAAGAATGAAAGAAAATTAATATTATTAAATAGATATTTAGTTATTATATAAACTGAAACAAATAAAAATATTGGATAAATATATTTTCGTTTTGTTAACTCATTGGTATAATCATATAATTGCTTACTACAAATACTTAAATATATAAATATTATAAATAACCACTGAAATGATAGAATATTTTCTATGTTATTAATAAAGTCTAATATACTTATTTTTTTTAGTATAACATATTCGGGATATTTAAATATATTTATTAATTCTATTCCTAATACACCTTGTGTAAGAAGTATTGTTAATGAAATTATAATATTTGAAATTAAATATTGCTTTATAATCTTACTATTTATATTTTTAAAATCGTTATTTAATCCTCCATATAATAAGTTTGGGGCAGTAGAGAATAATGCAAATTCTAAGGCACCAAATAATATTTTTTTAATACTTACATTAAATAATGGTAAATAATTTAAAATTTTAATTTCTGGAAGTAATGAAAAAAATTCAAAAGCGAATAAGAAAAAATATGATAATAATAAAATTGAAGATACCTTATAATTTACTTTAATATTTTTTGAATTTATATACAAAATTATTACTAACATAGGGAAAAGTATAAAAAACTTATCGGTATCTATTAAATAAATACTTGAAATCAAATTAACAAATTCTGTTAGCCCAATCATAAATAAAATAAAAATTAAAATAAACATTATTACTTTTCTTAACTTATTTGCTTTTTTGTAGTTTAATTTATTTATTATATAAAGTATTATAGACCCAAATAAAGTTCCTATTAAAATACTAAAAATAGCAGATTCTTTAGCATCTATTAAAACTTTACTTATTCCAATTCCCATAAATAGTGCTTTGGAAAAAAAATGAGTTAATGATAAAAAATCTTTTTCGTTACTATTTGTCATATTCTCCTCCAATAGTATTTAATATTAGCCCTTTTTTATTAATAGTTACGTTAACTTCAACATCTATATCATCTTCAAAGAAATTATATTTTTTATATCCATATGTTTTATATATATAATTATCTATACCTAAAATATCTGTTTTGTCTTTCTGTAGTTTATTTAATAATTCTTTTAATCTTTTAGTTAATGAATAGCTGGCATGATTATTTAATTCTTTTATAGATTTACTGTCTTTTAAATTTATATTAGTGTTTAATGAATCTATATTAGCACTTATATCAATTTTAAGTTTTATTCCATTTTTTAAATCATATTTTGTTTTACTTTGATCTATTTTTAATAAATAATATTTATCATCTTTATAAAAATTCAAATAAATATTATTTTTGTTTTTTACTAAATTAGATAATTTTACTTCTTCTTCACTTAGTTCATCTACAATTTTTTGACTATTAAATGTATATGCTTTATTTAGTTTTATGTTTTTATTTACAACTTCAATTTTATTTAAGTAAACATCAATATTTGGATTAACATAGTTATATAATTTTTCTAAGTAATCGTATTCAACTAAAGCACCATTATTTGTACTATTTGTTATAATATCTTTAATTTTTTCTCCTAAAATTGGATTATCTTCATCTTTGGTATCCATTAATTCTTTTATATCATCACTTACTAAGATAAAATAATTAGAATTTAATTGTATTCTTTTTTCTAAATAATTAAATATATTTTCTAAATTATTGTTTATAGCTTCTTTCGATAAAATCACTGCATTTATATGAACAAAGTATAAGTCTTTTGACAAAGATAATGATGCTTCATTCATAGCATCTTTAATGTTACTTCCTTTGCCTTTAATAAAGTATGATGACTTTTTGCTACCATTTTCTGCTTTTTCTTCTTTGTATATTTCTAAATAAGTTATATATTCGTCATCTTTTTTATCAATTATTAAGCTAGAAACAATACCTAAATTATTTAAGTTTTTATAATTAGCACTACAACCACTTACTAATAATGTTAAAACTATAAGTAAAAAGATTTTTTTCATATTTTGCCTCTTGTTATGTTCTTTGTAAGATATTTACTACGTTTATCATCTTTTCCAGAAAAAATACTTCTTTTCATATAATTTAAATCTGTTGGCTCTAATGGGAATGTATAATTTAAATACATAGACTTATAGCTTGTAATATTTATAATAAACATTATAATTGCTAAACCAATTCCATATAAGCCAAAAAATGCTGCAAAGATTAAAAATAAAAATCTCCAAACTCTAATAGCGCCAGTTAATTCGACATCAGTAAATAGTAGGCTACAAATATAAGTTATTGCGACGACAATTATCATAATAGGACTTACAATGCTAGCGTTTACTGCAGCTTCTCCAAGTATTAATGCTCCCAAAATAGAAACTGAGGATCCATAATTGTTTGGAAATCGTAGATCGCTTTCTTTTAAGATTTCGCAAGTTATCAGCATTAAAAAAGCTTCTATAATTGCAGGGAAAGGGACTCCACTTCGTTGAGTTGCAAAACTTATTAATAAGGGTAGAGGAATAGTTTCTTGATTATAATTTGTAATGGCTATGTAATAAGCAGGAACTATAATTGTTAGTATAAAGCATAAAAATCTTAAAATCTTTAAAAAATTATTATTGATTGGTTTTGAATAATTGTCAGAAATAGGATTTATAAAATCAATTAAAAAAGAAGGCATAATTAATGCGTAAGGAGATGAATCAATCAATAAAACAATTTTTCCATTTAATAATTCGGTACAAATTAAATCAGGCCTTTCAGTAGGTTTAATTGTTGGGAATGGGTTTTTATTAGATGATAATATTTTTTTTAAAGTCCCTGAATCTAAAACTCCATCAATATCTATATTATGGAGTTTTTTTTCAACATCTCTTACTAAGTTTATATCAGTAATATTATCAATATATAATAAATTTGTAATAGTTTTAGTTTGTCGACCAATAGTTATAACTTTATTTTTAATATGATTGGTTTTTAGTCTACGCTTAATTAAACCTAGATTTTTTTGTATATTTTCAACCAAAGCATCTTTTGGCCCATATAAAGCAGGTTCAGTTGTAGGTTCTGTTATTGAACGATCTAAATCCGCTTTTGCTTCTACACCATAAATTTTATTCAAATAAATGATTATTGCATATCCATTACAAAGATAATTTTGTATTTTATCTTTTGTATCTATTAAAATAAAATTTGGTGAAGGTAATGTTTTATAAATATTTAATATATTTGAATTTTCTGAAATACCTTTTAATATATAATTATTTATTCTATCTGAACTACTAACTGTTTCTAAATAGAATATGTGGAAAGTTTTAAACTTAACTTTAACTTTTTTATATATTAAATCATTGCAATCTCTAAATTCTTGATTTATATAATTAATTATATTTTTCATTCTCCTTCACCATATTTTATTATGTACTTAACAAAATAAAATATGCTCAAAATAAATATAATTTGATTAAAAAATCAAATTAACTATGATATAATTTTATTAGTGATGACTATGAAAAAATTTTTTGAAGATAAATATATTAAATTTGCTATCAGTTTATTAAGTGTAATTTTACTAAGTATTATATTTTATTTTATAGTATTAAGAATAGATAAACTTAGTAATACTTTGATTGGCATAATAAGAGTTTTTACACCGTTTATTTATGGATTAATAATAGCATATATATTAAATCCACTGATAAAATTTTTTGAAAACAAAATTTTTAATAAATTATTTAAAAATAAAACTTCTAAGAAGAAGAACTCAATAATTAGATCTTCTTCAATTGTTAGTGCTAGTATAATATTTTTAATATTGTTATATTTAGTATTATTTAAAATATTTCCAGAATTATTTGTAAGTATACAAAATATAGTTGCGAATATTCCTTCATATATAAATAAAATTAAAGATTATTTATTAAATATTATTACTAATGCGGATACAAAAGAAGTTATCTTAGATAATTATGATACTATATCTAATTATGTTACTAATTTTTTAAATGAAAAGGTTACACCAAAATTAGATGAAATTATTATAACTATTTCTGGAGGAATTATCGTTTTATTTAAAACTTTATATAATTTTGTAATGGGATTTATTATAAGTATATATTTGCTATTTAATAAAGAAAAATTTATAGGACAATTTAAAAAATTAATCTATAGTATTTTTAGTAAAAACATAGCAAATAAAATATTATATAATTTAAGATATATAAATAAAGTGTTTGGTGGATTTTTTTTAGGAAAAATAATTGATTCTTTGATTATTGGCCTAATTTGTTTTGGATTCATGTTTATATTTAATATGCCTTATGCAGTATTAATTTCTGCAATAGTTGCAATTACTAATATTATTCCATATTTTGGTCCTTTTATTGGCGCAATTCCAAGTACAATATTAATTTTATTAGTTAATCCAGACAAAGTAATAGGATTTATAGTATTTATATTTATTTTACAACAATTTGATGGGACGATTTTAGGGCCAAAAATATTAGGAAAAAATACAGGACTATCTTCTTTTTGGGTATTATTTTCAATATTAGTTTTTGGATCAATATTTGGATTTGTTGGAATGGTTATAGGAGTTCCAATGTTTGCAGTTATTTATTCGATAATACATAATTCTACAAATTCAATGTTAAATAAAAAGAATTTACCAACAAATTCATCAACTTATTCTAAAATGAAATATATTGATGATAATGACGAACTAAAATATTAGGAGGTTAAATGAATAATTTAAGAGTAATATTTATGGGAACACCAGATTTTGCTGTCCCAGTTTTAGATACATTAATAAAAAATACAAATGTAGTTTTAGTAGTAACACAACCTGATGCATTAGTTGGAAGAAAAAAAATCATAACACCAAGTCCAATAAAAAAGTTGGCATTAGAAAATAATATAGAAGTTTTTACTCCTCAAAATATAAAAACTGATAATGAAAAAATTATAAATATGAAACCAGATATAATTATCACATGTGCTTATGGACAAATAATTCCCAAAGTTTTATTAGATTTGCCAAAATATAAATGTATTAATGTACATGCGTCTCTTTTACCTAAATATAGAGGAGGTGCACCTATACATGCATCTTTACTAAATGGTGATGAATATACTGGTATTACTATTATGTATATGGCTGAAGGAATGGATGATGGTGATATAATTTCTCAAAAAATTTTAAAAATATTAGAAGAAGATAATATAATAACATTAAGTGAAAAGCTTAGTTTATTAGGTAGCAAGTTATTAATAGAAACACTTCCAAGTATATTAAATAATTCTTGTAAGAAAATAAAACAAAATAAAGATGAAGTTTCTTTTGCTCATATTATAAAAAGAAGTGATGAAAAATTAGATTTTACTAAGTCTTATAAAGAAATTAATAATAAAGTGAGAGCATTATATAATAGAAGTTATTTTATTATGAATAATCAAGAATATAAAGTGATTAAAACGCGTTTTGAAGAAAAGAAATCTAAAATTAATACAATAAATAATATTTATAAGGATGGAATAGGGATAGGTTGTCTAGATGGCGAAGTAGTTATAATAGAATTTATTCCAGCTGGAAAAAAACAAATGTTAGTAAGCTCTTATCTTAATGGAATAGATAAAAATAAAATTATTGGAGTTAAAATTAATGAGTGATAAATTTATAAATTTTCTAAAAGCCCTTAAAAAAACTTATAAAGATCCAAAGAAAAAAGCAATTATTAAACTTTCTTTTTATATAATATTTTTTATGATTTTATTTATTTCTGCAGCTATAATTAATAATTCTGAATCTAAGTTAGTTGAAAATAAAGAAGAAGAAAAAGAAACTATTAAAGATAATTATGCTACATTATTAACTAATTTAGTAAATAATAATCAAAATATTAATTATATAATTAAAAATAATGATATAGAATATAAAATAAATGGGACAATTAAAGATAAAATATTAGAAGGTTATTTAGAAAGTAATACTGAAATTAAAAAAATTTTATTGAAAGATAATATTTTATATGAAATTGATAATGAAACTTATGTACAGTCATCAATTGATTTTAATCATGATTTAATAAACATTTACTATATTTTTAATATACTTGACCAAAATAGACCATATATTGAAGCTACAGATTATAATAAAATTTATACATATAATATAATAATAAATGATGTTGATACTAATATAAAAGTTTTTACAAATCTCAAAAAAATTACTTCTATAGAAATAGAATTTACTAACCTTTGGTTTAATTTAAATTTTATCGACATATAATTAAAATATTATTTATAATATTTTGAACAAAGAGGCATATATAATAATATGAAAAAGAATAAAAAAATAATAGTAAATGTTTTAACTTTGTCTAGAATTTTCGGTACTATATTAATGCCAATTATGTATAATTTCTTGTCTGCACCAATATTTATTTTAATTGTTGGATTATTACTTTTAACTGATTCATTAGATGGTATATTAGCAAGACATTGGAAAGTAAGTACAATATTTGGAAGTTTAGCAGACATGACTGCTGATAAATTATTAGCATTTTCAATATTAATAATACTTTCAATGATTTATCCAATTATGATAGTTCCTTTAGCATTTGAAACAATTATTGCAAGCATTAATATTAAAAATACGCTTATTGGTTCACTTGGGGAATCTTCTAAAGTAGGGAAAACGAAAACATGGATTTTAGGAGTATCTATGATAACATTACTTTTTATAGGACTAAGTCCTGAATTATGTGAATCTTTATTAAAAATAAAAATAGATAAAAATATTTTTAATGACATTAAAAATACTTTAATAAATGAAGTTCAAAATTTTATTAAAAGTGATCATAAGACTATAGAGTATACAGCTATTACTTCATCAATCGCAGCTGAAAGTGTAACATTAGCTGATTACATGAAAGATAAACCAAAAACCGAAAAAGAAAATAATATAAGAAAACAGATAAATGAATTAAAAAAGTATAAAAGTGAAATAATAAAAAATCTTTTTGATGAAGAATATTTTGAAACTACTAAAGATTTACCTTTAATAAAAAAATTAGTTCCAAAAAATTTAAAAGAAGAATAAACTTTAGTTAAATAAGACTGAATTTTATTCAAAGGTCCCCGTTTTGAGTAAAAAATAAAATATTAGGAGAAAGTTCATGGAAAGTTCTCATAAAATAAGTTTAATAAAACTATATTGACAAAACACAAAAAAATAGTATAATAATAAACGAATTAAAAAGGAAAGCGATGTATCCACATCCACCTGATTGTCGAAAAGATGATAGGTTAAAAGCCATTTAGCTTTAATGTGGATACAATTGTATTCACTTTTTATATTTTATGGAGGTGCGTTTTTATAGCAAACGTTAAAAAAGATGATCTACCAATCAACGATAAAATTAAAGTAAGTGAGCTTATGGTAATTGGGCCGAATGGAGAACAACTTGGCACAAAGAAACTTGCCGATGCATTGACACTTGCGAATTATGCAAATTTAGATTTAGTATTAATGAACTCTAATCCTAATAGTGCTGTAGGAAAAATAATGGATTATAATAGATACCGTTATGAAAAACAGAAAAAACAAAAAGAAGCTTTAAAGAGACAACGAGAAAATAACAAAGAATTAAAAGAATATCAATTTTCAGTAACTATTGATATTCACGATTTTGAAACCAGAAAGAAAAATGCTACTAGTTATTTAACAAAAGGGCATAAAATTAAAGCATCTTTAAGATTTAAGGGACGCCAAATGGCACATACAGAATTAGGAAAAGATGTACTTTTAAAATTTGCCGATGAGTTAAGTGATATTGCTGTTATCGAAGTAGCTCCAAAGCTTGAGGGTAGAACAATGACTATGATTTTAGCACCAAAAAAATAAGGAGGAAAATAAGTATGCCAAAACAAAAACAAAAGACACACCAAGCTAGTAGTAAAGTTTTAAAAAAACATAAAAGTGGAATTGTAACATATAAAAAATCAGGTGGAAATCACCAAACTGCAAAAGATACTGCTAAAGCGGTTAGACAAAGAAGAAAATCAGGAAATTTAGCGAAAGGAACAATTGACAAATTAAAAAATGTCATCTAATGGTGAAGTGATATGACTAGAGTTAAAGGTGGAACTGTTGCCAAAAACAGAAGAAGAAAAGTTTTAAAATCAGCTAAGGGTTATTTTGGAAGCAAACACAGATTATTTAAAACAGCTCAAGAACAAACTTTCCATAGTGGAGTTTATGCTTTTAGAGATAGAAGAGCGAATAAAAGAAATTTTAGAAAATTATGGATCACAAGAATTAATGCTGCTTGTAGATTAAATAATATTAGCTATTCTAAGTTTATAAATGGTTTATCAAAAGCTGGAATTGAAATTAATAGAAAAATGTTAAGCGAAGTAGCTATCGATAATCCTTCATTATTTACTGAATTAGTTGCAATTTCTAATGCCGCATTAAGTGGAAAAAGTATAAAAGTTACTTCTTCAAAAAAAGTTGAATCTAATAAAGAAACAACAAAATCTAACGAAGTAGACTTATCAAAAATGACTGTTATAGAATTAAAAAAAATAGCTAAAGAAAAAGGAATAAATGGTTATACTAGTATGAAAAAAGATGAACTTATATCATCTTTAAAATAGTATTAACTATTTTTTTTATGAAATAAAATTTTTTATATATTCATTATAAGCTTTTTCATCAATCGTAGTTTTATATTTATATATAATATCTTTGTTATTTAAAATTTCTTCAATTATATGATTTTTTAATAATGGATTTCTGATTAATAAAGGTCCTAGATTACTTGTTGCATAAAGATTTTTATAATGTATACCTTCATAATGAGACTTATAATTGTCCGCATGACCATCTATAACTTCAAATAAATGATTTTCTTTTGTATTTAAAACACATTGTCTATTTTGAAAAGCAATTATCGGTTCATTAATTAAATTAGTTTCCATTACTTCTTCACCAACAATTCTTTTGTCAATTTCTTTAGAATAAAAATCAAAAATACCCAAAGTTTCTATTTTTTCTCCATTTACTTTTTCAATATAATTACCTAATAATTCATAACTGTTTCCAGTAAAAATAAAATGTTTTCCATTTTCAATAGCGTTTTTTATTTCATCTTTATATTTAAATAAATCGTTTATAACTAATTGCTGGTTATATTCACTTCCGCATCCTATATAATATATATCATATTTATCAAAATTTATTTTATCTTTAATTGTTAAATTAACTACCTCTGTATAAAGATCTTGATCATTAAAACCTTTTTCTAAAGCCATTATATTCCCAATTTCACCATATAAATTCATTAGATCATAATAAAGATGTGCAATATATATTTTATTCATTATTATCTTCCTTTATTTTCTTTTTTATTATTTCAGTCATATCAAAACATACCATAGTATATATTTCTCCCATACTGTCTTCTTTTATTTTTTTTATTAAAGTATCTATATTATCTATTAAAATACATTTTTCTTTTTCAATATTAGCATAGTTTAATCTAGTTAAAACATCATATCTAAATTTACCAATTATGAATATTTTATCTATATATTTATCATTTAATAATTCAAATTTAACATCATATAACCAACTTATATCATTAAATTTATATCTTCTAGAAACATTATCAAATCCTAATATAATAGTCTTTTTCTTATGTTGCTCCCTAATATAATGAAGAGATTCATAATAACTTAAATTATTTTCATTTTTACTTTCTAACATATTAACAATTCTATTATTAATTTTAAATTGTTTCATTCTTTTTGATTCTAATGGTTCATCGTTTAGGTATTTTTTTATATTTTCTTCAGGAATACCTAAAGTTTTACATAATGTAAATGCCGCTAAAGTATAATAAACAGCAAAGAAAACATCTTTATTAATATGATATATTGAATTGTTAATAGTGATAAATTGCTTTTTTAAATCTACGTCATTTGCTTCAAAATTTACTTTTTCTCTTGCGAAATCACAATTAGTACATTTATATTTGCCTATATGACCTGTATGATAATAAGAATACTTTAATTTATTATTACAAATCGGACAATAAGCTGCATCAATAGATTTATTTATTGGTTCAATGCTATCATATTTTGTTTTTCCAACTCCATAAGTTGTAATAAGACCATGATGCAAATATTTTAGTCTGTTTAAAAATGGATCATCTGCATTTATAATAATATGAGTATTATCTCCAACTGAATCAACTATTTTATTAAAAATTTTTTCTGGATGTCCATTTCTTGCAGGTTGATCTCTTGTAATATTAGTGATAACGAGATGAGTTAGTTTATTTTTATTAAATATTTGTCCCATATATGATTCATCTAATTCCATAAGTAGAAAATCAGCATTAATTTTTTTTGTTATAGGATTAGTATTGTTTAAAATTAATGTTATTGCAGCATTAATTAAATTTGAACCACTTTTATTCCAAACTACTTTATAACCATTTTTTTCTAGTATATAGCTAATTAAACTTGTAGTAGAACCTTTACCACTACTTCCAGTAACTCCAATTACATATTTTGGATACTTTATTTTTTCTAATATTGATTTATCATGTTTTTTTATTATACTTCCTGGAAATACACTTCCTTGTTTTTTAAATATTTTACAAATAACCGTTAAAATTTTATTATAAAAAATTAATATTGTTGTCTTCATGATATCACCATTATTATTATAACATGGTATCTTTAAAATTTAGCAATATAATGAAAAAATATGATGAAATTGATCAGCTTTGATTACATTTATACTTAAATTATATAAAAATTAATCAAAAATTATTAAACTATTAATACAAGAAATGTGCTTTTTTTATTGAGAATAAACAAAAGTTATAGTATAATTATTTATATATTATAGGAGTGATGCTAATTGAGAAGAATTTTAAGTAGTATTGATCTTGGAACTAATTCAATCAAATTAGTAGTTGCAGAAATATACAAAGATAAAATTAACGTATTATGTGCAATTTCAGAGGAATCTCGTGGAATAAAAAAAGGTTTAATAGAAAATATTGAAGATGTTATATATTCTATAAAAAAAACATTAAAAAAGGCAGAAGAACTTCTTGGTTTAAAAATAAAAAAAGTTGTAGCATCAGTTCCAGAATATGATTTGAAATTTACTAAAAGTGAAGGAGTAAATTCTATTACTAATGAAGAGGAAATTGTAAAAAAAAGTGATATTGCAAGGTTGCTTCAAACTAATGTATATAATAAGATTGAAGAAAACTATGAACTTATAACTGTTATACCAATAGATTATAAAGTCGATGATAAAATAGTAAAAAATCCAATTGGAATGTCTGCCAAAAAAATAAAATTAAATAGTTTATTAGTAAGTGCTCCTAAAAAAAATACTTATGATTTTATAAGAGCAATAGAAAAATGCAATTTAGAAGTTATAGATATAATGTTAGGAAGTATTGCAGATTATGCACTTTTTGATAATGATTTTTTAAGAGAAAATAATGGCATTATTATAAATTTAGGTGCTGGTAAAACAACGGTATCAGCGTTTTTTAAAGGAATTTTAGTAAAGGAAGAGATAATAGAATTAGCTGGAGATAATATAGATGATGATATTTCATTTATTTATAAAACTAAAAGTAAAGACAGTAAGAAATTAAAGGAAAGATTTGCTCTTGCTTCTAAACAATTTGCTAACCCTAAAGAAAATACAAAATTAATTAATAAGTTAGGAGAAAAAGTTGAGGTGAATCAATATGAATTAACTGAGATTGTATCGGCAAAACTTCAAGATATCTTAAAAAAAGTAAAAAAATCAATAAATTACTTAACAAAGAAAGAAATTAGTTATATAATAGTTACAGGAGGATTGACAGAAATTAAAGATTTTAATATTGTTGCTGAAAATGTTTTTGGTAAAAATATTACTTTTGGTAATGTCAATATTATAGGAGTTAGAGATAATAAATATTCTACTGCTATAGGTATGATAAAAAATTTTAACAATAAATTAAATTTAAAAGATAGAGACTATTCAATATTTGATGAAGATGAGATAGAAACATTATGTTCTAGTGAAAAAAGAATAAATGTTGCTAGCGATTCAATATTGGGAAAAGTTTTTGGTTATTTTTTTGATAATTAAGGGAGAGTGGATGAAATGATCGATTTACAAATGGATCAAATTGCAAAGATAAAAGTAATAGGAGTTGGTGGTGGCGGATGCAACGCTGTAAATAGAATGATTGAGTCTGGAGTTAAAGGCGTAGAATTTATTGTAGCTAATACAGATTTACAAGTATTAAATTCATCTAAAGCTGAAAATAAATTACAAATAGGGCAAGATATTACTAATGGCTTAGGTGCTGGAGCAAATCCAGAAGTTGGACGTGAAGCTGCACTTGAAAGTAAAAATGAAATTTCTGAAGCTCTTAAAGGTGCCGATATGGTATTTGTAACTTGCGGCATGGGTGGAGGAACTGGGACAGGTGCGGCACCTGTAATTGCTGAAATTGCTCAAAATTTAGGAGCATTAACGGTAGGTATAGTAACTAAACCTTTTAGATTTGAAGGAAAAAGAAGAATGGAACAAGCCATTTTAGGACTTGATGAATTAAAAAAACATGTTGATACTTTAATAGTAATTCCTAATGATAATTTAAGAGATATAATTGATAAATCAACACCAATGGTTGAAGCTTTTAAAGAAGTAGATAATGTTTTGCATAGAGGAGTACAATCTATAAGTGATTTGATTGCAGTTTCTGGTTTAGTAAATCTAGATTTTGCGGATGTTAAAGCTGTTATGGAAAAAAGAGGTAACGCTTTAATTGGAATTGGTTTAGGTGTTGGAGAAAATAGAGCTATTGAGGCTGCAAAACAAGCTGTTTCAAGTCCATTACTCGAAACTAGCATAAATGGAGCTACAGATGCTATTATAAATGTTACTGGTGGTAATTCATTAACATTATTTGAAGCAGAAGATGCAGCAGAAATTGTAAGACAAAGCGCTAATACTGATATCAATATCATATTTGGTGCTGTTATAAATGAAAATTTAAATGATGAAGTTATTGTAACTGTTATTGCAACAGGTTTTGAAGATGGCAATTTAGCTTATTCCACTAATGATTATTCAAAAGAAAGAGAAATACCTTCAAGAGTCAAAAAGAACGAAGATGATGATAGTGATTTTGATATTCCTTCTTTCCTTAGAGATAGAGACGAGTTTTAGTTTAGAAAATATTTCTAAACTTTTTTTTTGACATTTTTTTTATAAATAATTTTGTATTATAAAATAGGTGATTCTATGACAATATATATTGATCTTGTGATCTTTATAAATTTTTTAATGGATTTTTACATATTGTCAGGAGTCAAGTTTTTATTAAAATTAAAAACTAAAATTTATAAAATTATTTTAGGATCTCTTATAGGAAGCTTATCAATATTAATTTTATTTTTTAAACTAAATACATTTGAAGTAAATATTATAAAAATAATAATTAGTATTTTTATGGTGTTAATTAGTTTTGGTAGAAATAATTTTTTTAATAAATTTTTTTATTTATATATAATAAGTATTATTTTAGGAGGCTCAATTTATTTAATTAATGATTCTTTAGGTTATGAAGTAAATGGATTTTTATTTATTAATAAAGGTTATAGTTTAAATCTTATTATTATTTTATTAATCAGTCCTTTAATTATATTTTTATATATTAGAGAATTTTTAAAACAAAAAAAACTATTAAATACTACATATAATGTAATTATAAAACTAAAAAATAAAAAATTAAATATAACTGGTTTTTTAGATACTGGTAATAAATTAATAGATCCTTATTTCCACCGGCCCATAATATTACTTAATAAAAAATACATTGATTTAAGAGGAGAAAAAATAATATATATTCCTTTTAATAGTTTAAATAATAATGGATTATTAAAATGTATTAAATGTGAATATATATTAATAGAAAATAAAAAAATTGATAATGTTTTATTAGGTATAAGTGAATTAGATTTGAAAATAGATTGTATTTTAAATGAAAGGTTATTTGATATATGAAAAAATTGATAAATTTGATATTAAACTTTTTAAAAAAGAAAAATCTATGCTTGTTTTTGGGCAGTACTGATATTTTGCCTCCACCTCTTTCTCAAGAAGAGGAAATTAAATACTTAAAACTTTCATCAGAAGGGGATATGGAAGCTAGGAATAAACTTATAGAGCATAATTTGAGATTAGTTGTTTTTTTAGCTAAAAAATATGAAAATACTGGTGTAGACTTAGAAGACTTAGTAAGTATAGGTTCTATTGGATTAATAAAGGGAATAAATACATATAAAATTGATAAAAATATAAAATTAGCTACATACTGTTCAAGATGTATAGCTAATGAAATTCTTATGTTTTTAAGAAAAAATAAAAAGAGAAAAACTGAAATTAGCTTTGAAGATGCATTAAATTATGATTCAGAAGGGAATGAACTACATTTAGAAGATATTTTAGGTACAGATGAAGATATAGTTTATAAAGAATTTGAATCAAAAATAGATAAAGCTTTTTTAGAACAGGAGCTAAATTCTTTAAATAAAAGAGAAAAAAATATTATGAAATTAAGATATGGGTTAAACAATACTCAAGAATATACTCAAAAAGAGGTTGCTGAAATGTTAGGGATTAGTCAATCTTATATATCAAGAATTGAAAAAAAGGTTATAAGAA
Source organism: uncultured Muribaculaceae bacterium (assembly GCA_964417835.1). Taxonomy (GTDB): domain Bacteria; phylum Bacillota_I; class Bacilli_A; order RF39; family UBA660; genus UMGS1124. Next base: position 1,767 of record CAYQJD010000011.1, on the reverse strand, counting down.
GATTAAAGTCAACAATGAAAGTTTAATAAATATCTATTAATGATATTTTTTTTATTGAATGGTATAATTATAGTGGTGAATAAAATGAACGAATTTGGTGAAGTGTTAGAAAATGTTTCTTTAAAAGATTTTAATACTTATAAAATAGGAGGAAAAGCTAGGTATGTAATAAAGCCTTTCAATATACAAAGGCTTATTGAACTTTTAAAATATTTAGAAAAGAATTGTTTAAGATATTTTATTTTAGGAAAAGGAAGTAATGTAATACTACCAGATGAAGATTATGAAGGGGCTATAATAAATTTAGAAAAATTAAATAATATAGCAATTAAAGAAAATGAGATATATGTGGAAGCTGGAATAACTCTTAATAAATTTATAAAATATTGTGTGGATAATAGTTATTCAGGATTTGAAAATCTTTATGGAATTTATGGAACATTAGGTGGAGCAATAATTCAAAATGCTGGGTGTCATGCGTCCGAAATAAGTGATAATATTATTTCTGTTACTTATATAGAAAACGGTAAAATTTATACCATAAAGAAAGAAGATTGTAATTTTAAATATAGATGTTGTGAAACTTTTAAAAATAATAAAAATAAAATAATTTTGGGTGCTACATTTAAAAAAATTATTGGAAATAAATTGGAAATGGAAGAAGTAATTAAGAAAAATATTAGCAAAAGACTTTTAACTCAACCATTAGAGTATCCTAATGCAGGCAGTGTATTTAAAAATCCTGAATATTGTGCTGCAGGAAAGCTTATTGATGATAATAATTTGAAAGGTTATCATATTAATGATGCTTATGTTTCAAATAAGCATGCAAACTTTATTATTAATAAAGGTAATGCTACAAGTAAAGACATACAAGACTTAATAAATTATATAAAAAAGATAATTTTAGAAAAAGAACATATAGAATTAGAACTTGAACAAGAAATTATAAAGTATTAAAAATAGTGATTAAACAATCATTATTTTTTTTAAAAGGAATTTCAAAATAATTAGTAATAAGTATAATGAAGGGAGTAAGGATGAAAAAAATATATGAAGTGATTCAGGAAGAAATTAGTGATTGTGGTATATGTTGTCTTTCTTCTATTATAAAATATTATGGTGGCTCAATTCCACTAGAAACTATGAGAATTAATACTAATACTACTAGTGAAGGTACCAATGCATTCGAGTTAATAGATTATGCTAAAAAAATAGGATTCAATTCTTATGGAGAAAAAGTCAAAGAACTTAAAGAAATTACATATCCTGTAATTGCACATTTAAATTTTCAAAATAATCTTTATCATTTTGTTGTTTTATATAAATTAAAGAACGGATATATTTATATAATGGATCCAGCAATAGGAATGAAAAAAATGAAAATAAATGATTTTTATGAAATCTTTACAGGAGTTATATTGAAATTTATTCCAATAAATAAAATTCCAAATTTAAAAAAAGATAATATATTAACAAAAGAACTTTATAAAAAAATAAAGTTAAATAAACAAAAATTTGTTTTCTTGATAATAATAAATATATTTATACTTTTCACAACAATATTGCTTAGTTTACAAATTCAAATATTAAATAATAATTTAAATTATTTTAAACTATTACTTGTATTAATTTTAGTTAATGAGTTATTAACTTTATTAAAAAATAATATGCAATTAAATTTAACTTTAAACTTTAATCAAAACATAATTTTAGAATTTGTAAAACATATATTTAAACTTCCTTCAAATTATATTAAATTAAAGC
>CAYQJD010000010.1:0-26824 GCA_964417835.1 uncultured Muribaculaceae bacterium | reverse complement strand
GCATTTAGTTATAAAATCGCTAGTTTTTATTACTACGAGAATTATCTTTTTAATTTAACGATTTAAAAAAACAATATATTCGAAAATATATTGTAACTAATTAAATTTTTTTAAATAGATTAAGTTTTTTAACTAATAATAATGAACCATAAGATATAACTGCTAATATTGCTAAAACTATATAATATGTTTCTACTCCCGTTTGAGGACTTTTTTCTGTACTAGAACTAGAATAATCATTATTACTTGAAGAGCTACTAGTTGAAGAATTAGTCTCAGAAGTGTTAGAACTATTATTATCAGTTGAAGATCCTGTATTAGAATTCGTTACTCCTATAGTAGTATCTCCTGTTTGACTACTTGTACAAGTTATATAATAATCTTCACTCCAATACACAGTTCCAGTATAATTTGTATTATTATCACCTTTAAAATCACTTCCTCCAGAACCTGTACTTTGATAAGTAATATATTTTTCTCCATTTGAACATGATACATATTTTTTTAATATTTCTTCAAAAGAAGTTGTTCCACTATTATCATATTGATATACACAATTGCTACCACTCGAACAAACTGATTTACCATATAATGTAATTAAAGTATTAGATGAACTTATATTAAATTTTGATAAACCACCATCATATAAAGATTTTAATGTGGAATAATTAGTATCGCCTTCTTTAGCATAGTCATTTGCTGCAAAAATATCATTTCTAAAACTTATAAAAGAAATAAATATAGCAACTAATATTAAAATTCTCTTTTTCATATAAACTACCTTCCTTATTCTTTATAATAATCTGCATTTGATTTACGTTTTTTCTTTATTATTAGTATGCAACTACTTAACAAAATTATTACAGCGCCTGCTATTACAGCAGCTATTTCTATTGTTTTATTAAATGCATCTTTTTTAATGTCTATAGAATATGTTTCGTATTCTCCATTTTCTGCAACTACTTTTATTCTAACTGTACTAAATCCAGTTAATTCATCATTTCCAATAATAAACACTTCTGCTCTATTGCTCTCCGGAACTGCAGTAATAACCAATGATTTTTCAGTTTTTATTTTAACAGTATAATCCTTTTTAGTAGGATCAAAATCAATATTATGACCTAACACTTTTAAATCATTTAAAGTTTTATCATCAGAAATTCCTAAACCATATTCTTTTCTAATTATTGTAATTCTATAATATGAAGTATCTTTATCTTTATCTGTTACAATTATCTCTATATAATTATCTCCTACTGATAAAGGAATACCTTTACTAGATCTTGAAGAAAATTCACTTTCTCCAAAAGATTTTGCTCTAATTAATATACTGCTATCACTATCTTTTAAAGAAGCATTTAAATTTATAATATCAGTTTCATAGTCAACACTTACACTATAATTAGAAATAGTTTCTTCAAATGGTATATAAACACCTTCTATCCCTAAACTAAATAATTTCAAAGAATCTTTTTCTATTACATCTGTTCCCTCTTTTACAAAAGTTAAAACATAAGTTCTGGTACTACCTGTCTGACTCTTAACTTTAATCAATTTTACAGTAGTATCGTCAATTATATTTACAACACCAGGTTCATAATCACTTAAATAACTTGCTTTATCACTAGAAATACTTGCAGTTATTGCAACTTCTGTAGTTTCTTTAGGAATTGTAATTTTATAATTTGTTACATTAGAATTAAAATTAATTTTTCCTACACTAACTGCTAACTCGCTTAAAGTATTATCAGATGTTCTGTTATCTTTTCTCGTAACTAATATTGTATAAGTTCTTATTTTCCCTTCATTATTTTCTATTTTTATTAAAACAGTATTAGTTCCATATTTTAAATTTACAGTTCTAGGTTCATAACCTTCAACAAATTTAGAATCTGTACTAGTAAGAGTCGCATAAACAGTTACTGTTGGAGAATCTACTTCTAAAGTATATTCAGTATCAAACGGATTAAAAGCATCAGCAAGTTTACTATCATTATTTAATTTATTAGATAATCTTACATAATTACTTGATTCCATATAATTAGTATTGTAAGAAACACTTGATGGAGCTTGTAAATTCCCGTTATCATCATATAATTGTAAAGTTTTAATAGTAGTATTAGTATTAACTGTATCGATAACTGCACCACTAATTGCATTGCTTATATTTCCATTACTATCCTTAACCCAAATATATAAAATACCAGGTGTAGATTCTATAGTAAATTCATTACTTTTAACATTTATCCATTTTGCACCACTAGAGGATGTAGGTGTTTCATGATTTTCACTAGCATAATATGAAGTAATGTTCCCATCTGTTGCAGTAGCTTTTACAGTTATTATGCCTTTTCCATTACTTCCAACAATACCAGACGTAACAGAAAGTTTAGGACTAACATTTGAAACTGGAGAACAAGTAACTGTGTAATTTCTCAAACATGCTCCACCACCACATGTTGCATCACTATTAGCATATGTTTTTGTAGCATTTAACTTATATTTATAACCACAAGAAATTAATTCATCATTTATCATCTCTTGAACTTTACTATCACTAAAAGATTTATTATAGCAAACATCAAAAGAATATGTTCCTTTAACACTTTTTTGTATATCATTACCAGTGCAAATCTTTTCATCACTTTGGGTTTCTTCAACTTCTTCTTCAGAAGTTAGAGGGCAAGTACTTTGAGCATCAGATTCACTGTCAGTTAAATATTCTAAATTAATTGTTTGTTCACCAACACTTTTCCCATTTAACTTTGTAAAAGTACATAAATTCCCTTTACATGTAGTAACTTTTACTTTAGATCCACATTCAAAAGACATAGATGCACTTGCACCATATTTAACATACATATTTTTATCATATTTTACAGTACTTTTCTCTTCACAATATGCTATAGCAGAACTCTCCTCTTGTATTAAATCAGCACTCGCAATAGTATACCAATTTCCATCACTACCCTTATAATAACAATATTCATTTTCTTCTCCATTATCATTTTGTAAAAAACAACTTGTTATATAAATACCAACAGGAGAATAATCATTACCACAATCGGCAACGGAATATCTTGTTGCATTAATTATTCTTTCATAACAACCATAATAATCTGCATTACCATTTAAATTAAATTCCGTTGAAGATTTATCTATTATTGTATCACTTGTACATTGTGGAACATTATCAATTAAAGTACTAGTCCATCCATAAAGTATTCTGCCACTAGAATCTTTTGTTTCATTTAAATCACCTAAATACTTCTTTAAACTAATAGTCTTTTCATCTAAAAAATATCCTACACAAGCAGCATCTTCTTGTTTAGAAAACAAACCTCCACAATTTATATTAATATTACCATTAGGTGTAAATGATACTCTATAATAAGACATATTTTTACAATCACTAGTTGCAACATTTTGTTCTATTCTTAAATCATTTCTAAAAATACTGCCACTTTTACTTATATCATCTACTCTATCAAAATTACATATCTTACTATTACAAGTTGTAATATGCAATTTTGAACCACAATAAGCTTTATTAGCTGAATATCTATCTCCATCTATATTTTCAGCATTAACTATATTAATACAACATAATCCAAATAAAATAATTAATATCCCAATAATTTTTTTTCTCATATAGACCTCGCCTCTATTTTATACACTATAATAATAGCATAATAAAAGACTATTCACAAGAATAATCTTCAATATATGAACTAAATAAACTATATAAAATATCATCTTCATTAAAATAACTATAACTATCTATTTCTATATTATAATTCTTTATAAAGTACTCTTTTATACTAATAAAATCATCTTTTTTAAAATTATTTAAAAAATATATATTTACTTCATAATCATCTATTTTATAAGAGATATTATCATAACTCTCTAATTCTTTTTCTATACTATCTTTATCTACTAATTCATCAAACACATAACTAAAACCTATATTTTCAATAATATTATCTTTATAACTAAAATCAATATATTCCTCATAACTATTATAATCTTTATAACAAAACATTTGATTTATATTATTATTTTCATCAACTTTATTACATCCTAATAATACAAAAAAACTAAATAATAAAATAATTCTCTTCATTAAACTTCCTGTATTACAGCAATTATCATAGGTTTACATTCTGTTTCAGAATAAAAATACTTACTTAATTCTTCTCTTATTTCTAACTTTATATTATTATAATCAACATAATTATTATTAATATTGTTTTGTATAATATTTAAAGATATATTTTTAACATTATTAATCATATCTTTAGAATCTTTAATATAAACAAAACCTCTTGTAGTTATTTCTGGACCTACTAAAACTTTCTTATCTTCTTTAGATAATGTTGCACTTATTAATACAATACCATTTTCTGATAACATTTCTCTATCTTTAATAACAAGTTCTCCTATATCATCATTACTATTTCCATCTATTAAAACGTCATTAATTTCAATTTTATCATAACATTCTATTAATTTTTTATCTTCTATTTTAACTATCTCTCCATTAGTCTTTAAAATAATATTTTCACTAGGAATTCCTAATGAATGTGCTAAATTAGCATTATTAACCATATATCTATACTCACCCTCAACAGGCATATAATATTTAGGTTTTAATAAATCTATCATCAACATTAAATCTTCACTAGAAGCATGATGTGTTATTTCTTTTTCTTTTGGAATAGAAATTGTTTCAGCACCTAAAATTGCAATTTCATTTTCTAATCTAACAATTATTTTTTCATTCTCATCATATCTTGGTTCAGCAAAAACTACTGTATCACTTTTATTTAATTTAATAAACTTATCATACCCACTAACTATACGATCAATTGCAGCATATGGCTTTTCTTTATCATCACATACTAATAAAATTACATTCTTGTCATTAATATTAGATAAATCTCCTAAAATATTATCATCTATATTTAAATATTTTTCACTTCTTGCCATACTTACAACATTTTGTAATTTTTTCCCCATAATTACAACTTTTCTATGTGTATCCTTAGCCGCTTCAAAAATCTCTTCTATAGTAAATAAATGTATTGGTAAAACCGTAAAAATTAATCTTCCTTCTGTTCTATTAATAGTATCTTTAAAAAATCCAGTTAATCTATGTTTAGGACTAGTATGTCCATTTTTTTCAGAAAATACAGAATCACATAACAAACACAAAACACCTTGTTTTCCTACATAAGCAATTTTACCTATATCCATACTATATTTACCCTTCATTGAAGGATCAATTATAAAATCTCCAGTATAGCAAATGGAACCATCTTTTGTATTAATAACATACATAACTGAATCAGGAACAGAATGATTTACACTTATTGGAAATACTGAAATATCATCAAAAATAATCTTTTTATGAGGTTGTATTTCATATATCTTACCATTAAATTTATCTAATTCTAAATATTTTTTTGTGTATTTAGTACAATATACTTTAACCCCAGGTATAGCTTCACATAAATCTTTAATACCACCCATATTTTCTGGATGTGCATGTGTCAAAAATACCCCTACAATTTTTTTTCTATTTTTAATTAGATAACTATAATCTGGAATTATATAATCTATCCCATAAATAGAATCAGTTGCATATTTTAAACCTGCATCTAGTACAAATATCTTTTCATCTATTTCAACTACATAAGTATTTTTACCATTTTCATTTAGTCCACCTAAACTTAATATTTTAATTTTATTCATAATATCACTCTTTCTAAAAAATATATTAAAGTTGAAAAGGTAAATCAATTATATCATTATTTTATTCAAAAAAAAAGACTATTGTAAATAGTCAAATATTTGTTAACTTATTAGTTAACTTTTCTCTAATAACATCAACTAACCCAACAACATTCTCCATTTTATTAGATAAATATTTTGATTCATATTGAGATAAGTTGCCCCATTCAAATTTTTCTCCATTTTTTTGAATTTCTTGAGTTAAGTCTAAACCAACTATTGCTAATTCTTCTAATATCATAGCTTGTATAAATGCTATGTGATAATTTAAAACTACTCCTGGTTTATCTTCAATATTGTCAGCCGCAAGTAATTCTTTCATACTTGGTTGTTCATTTCTTTTTAAATATCCATCAACCATAAATTGTATGACTAAATTTATTGATTTATCATTTGAATAATTATATTCTTGGGTTTTATTTTCTAAATTTGAAAATTGATCAAACATAATTTTTTCCCTTCCTTTTTATTCTAAAATATTCCGTCTAAAAAATCTCCAGCAGCGGTCAAACCTTTTCCTAATACACTGACACCTTTAGCTGCTACATTGCAAACTACCGGAGTTACAGCCCCTACTGCTGCTCCAATACCAGCACCAACAACAGTACCTAATGGTCCTCCCAAAACTGTACCTAAAGATGTACCAAACATTGCGGCTGCACCAATACCAGTTGCTCCAGCAATTCCTCCTAATACAGCACCACTAACAGCTCCTGAAGCCACTTTTCCTCCTAAACCAGTACCTGTACTTGAACTAGCTGAGTATTCACTATTACTTGAAGAGTCTAAAGTAGTTCCCACTTGCCCAGCTGTACTTCCAGCAGCAAATGCTGCAGTATTTCCACTAAAAGTATTCATTTTTTGTAATACAGTATTAAGGTCAGCTTCAGCTTGTTGCTCCGTACTTGTATAAGATTGCATTTGTGAAACTAAAAACTCTTGTAATCTAGGTAATTGTTGCGATAATTCACCAGTAATTGTATCTATTTGAGAAGATATATTTGTTAAAATACTATTTATTTGAGTATTTCTAACATTAGAACTTATACTTATTAAATTATCTTTTAACTCAGGAGTATAATTATTAATTAAAGTTGTATTCAATGAATCTAATTCATTACTAATTGATGTAATCTTTTCAACATCCAAATTAATCATTGCCATAAATGTTCTCTCTCCTTCCTATATTTCTAATTGACTTAAAATACTTTCAATTTCACTTATTGAATCAATACCTGCTTGATCAACAGAAGTATAAGATCCAATTTTTGACTCTAAATATGCTTTTAAAGCTTCTATATTATTTATAGTTTTTAAACTTTCATCTTGAGCAGTAGAAGTATAAGAAGAAAGTATTGTCTTTATATTATCACTTTGAATATTATTTGAAATAGAAGTTAACATTTCGTTTGATGAATTTACTGAACTTCTTAATTGATTAGCAATATCATCTAAACGATTATAAACTTCTTTCATTCGTTCAGTTGTAAATCTAATTTCTGCCATTATTATTCGCCTCCTATAATGTTATAACTGATGTTGCATCAGTCGCATTCATATATTCTACTAATGAATTTGAAAATTCATTATTACAAGAACTAATCGTTTCCAATGCAGCTACATTATCTTGTAATCCTTTGTAAAAAGTTTGTTGATCTTCTTGATTGGCAGCCCAATATTCATTTAATTCACTTAAAATATAATTAATAGACTCCTTTACTGATTCTATTTTCTTTGTTTCTGTTAATAAATTATCTGCCATAGTTTTTACACTACTTGTATTATTTATTATTATAGCCATATTTTATCTCCTTTAACTATTATTTGATACTCTTATTGATTGTTCAGCAAAATCATTTAATTTATTTGATAATGATCTTATAGCAGCACAAAGAGTATCTATTTTCCCTATATTTTTTTGAATTCCACTCAAATAAGATTCTCTATCTTGAGTATCAGATTGCCATGCATTATTTACTTGAGCAATGCATTCATCCAATTGTTCTTTAACTCTCATTATATTTTGATTTATCTGTGCTAAATCTCCAGCTTGCGATAACAAACGTTGTGCATCTTGAATTTCAAAGTTATCCATTCTAGTTTTCCTCCTTTATTATAAGTAAATTATAAACTAAATAAATTAATATATCAATAAAAAAAGCAAAATTATTCACATAAATTTTACTTTTTATCACTTTCTAATAACTTTATTCTTATAGTTTTACCTTTTTCTATAAAATAACCTTCATTAATAGGTAACTCTTCTCTAAGCTCTTTACTAAACCCATTAACTAATTCTAATGTAGATTGATTTTGTATTCCACTTGATACCCATATACCTCTTTTCAAATCAAGTATATCTTTAAACCAAGACTTAAATTTTAATCCTTTAATGGATTCTTCAGTATCTATTAAAATTATATTTATATTTTTATACTCCTCTTTTATTTTTAACAACTTATCTAAAGTACGATTTAAATTATCATTATTTAAAAATTTTATACCATTTATAAGTAATAAACATTTTAAAGTTTTATTTTTTTCAATAAAATCATAAAATTGATTAATCAATAAATCAAATTTTTCATTTATTATTTGAATATTATTTAAACTATTTAACTTAATTTGATTATAATTGAATAAAATAGTTTTTATATTATTATTAGAAACATTTATTACTTCAAATAATGGTAAGATAAATGATTCTAAAGAAGTTTCATCATTAGAAGTTATAATAAATCCTTTATCCATAAAATTCATTTTACTTATTTTAAGACTATTTTTTTCTACACCAATAGGAATATTATTAATATCTGTTATATATTTCTTTATAAAATCAAAATTAACTATCTTTGGTAATACAGGAATATTTGGTGCAAAAAATTTTGCAGATTCTTTTAGTTTAGACGAAATTAAATTTATATATTCTGACATATTCTCGTTATCACTAGGAGTTGCTGTTTGAAATTCATATACTTCATCTATGCTAACTAATCCTCTACCTTTAATATTAGAAGGTACTACTCTATTTGGATTAGTCAATAAAGTTCTATAATCAGCTTCTTCATTCATTTGTAATAAAATTACTTGCTTAAAATTTTGAGATAATTTAAATCTTATAGAACTATTAGATAAGACTGTAAAAATAAATAATATTCCAAGTTTTTCTCCTTCTCTGGTTAATTTAACTAAAACTTCATCATTTTCAGGATATAATTCCTGAAATGCATCAAAATTATTTAAAATAACAACTATATTAGGAAGTTTATTTTCTTGATGTGTACAATAATAATAGTAATCTCCATTAAAATTTTTAAATAATTCTTTTCTAGTTTCTAATTCATCCAATAATTTTTTAAATAAATTATGTAATTTTTCTGAATCATTTGAACCTACTATATCTCCAACTATAGGAGAATTTTTAAATGAATTTAATGTCCCAGACCCACAATCTATAATATATGAATTAACTTCTATTGCAACATGATTAGTCATCAAAGAATATAAAATTGTTGTTAATAAATCTTCTTTACCACTATTTGCCATTCCATAAATTAACACATTTCCTTTTTTACTTAATGGTAAAGTTAACAGATTTTGTTTTTGATAAGTTGGTGCATCATATTCTCCAATAACTGGATTTAATAAAAAATTTTCTTTATTATAATTATACTTTTTTAGTAAATCAGTTATATATATTTTAGCTGGTATTGCATCTAACCATAAATTCTTTATACTAATATTTTCACTTTTTGCTACATCATTAATAGCATTTAATATAAATGGTAACTCCTCACCCTTAAATACAGCATCTACTACTTCTTTTTTAGTATTTATTTCTTTATAAGGTTGTCCAACTATATTTACAAATTCTAAATCTGAATCAATAACAGTTTTATGTTTTTCACTTTCATAATAAGGACTACCTGCATAAGCAGATTGGCCTTTTGCAAAATACTCATTATATCCAACTTGTAAATAAAATCTTCCAGCTTCTTTTAAATATGCTGCATCTGGCACTCTAATCATATCATTAGAATCACTTTTATCTTGTACTTTTAAACAAACTCTAAATTTAGAATTGGACCAAATTTGATCATCTACAACTCCACTAGGTTTTTGAGTAGCAAGTATTAAATGTACACCTAGAGATCTTCCTATACGAGCAGTTGATATTAATTCTGCCATAAACTCAGGTTGTTGACTTTTTAATTCTGCAAATTCATCGCTTATAATAAATAGATGACTTATAGGTTCATTAATTTTACCTTCTCTATAAAGTCTTTGATATTTATAAATATCAATACTACTTTCACCAAGTTTATCTCTTTCTTCGTTAAATTTAGCTTGTCTACGCTTTAATTCACTATTTATACTTGCTAAACTTCTATTAATTTCTGCTTTATCTAAATTCGTTATTGTACCAGCCAAGTGTGGAAGTCTAAATCCTGTTTCTTTATTCTCAAAAGTACCTGCTAGGCCACCACCTTTATAATCAATAAGAACAAATTGAACTTCATAAGGATGATAATTTATACACATTGATAAAATATAAGTAATTATCCATTCTGATTTACCAGAACCTGTCATACCAGCAACTAATCCATGTGGCCCATGAGCTTTTTCATGCAAATCAATTCTAAATAATTCTCCCTGTTCATTTATACCAACAGGAGCAGATAAAGATTGAGTAACATTACTTTCTTTCCATCTGTTTATAATATTTAATTGATTAACATTACCTACATCATACATTTCTAAAAAAGAATAATTAGATGGCAAATCAAATTTGCCATCTGCAATATCTACAGGGATATTGCAAAGTTTCACATAATACTCACTTAAATCATTTAAAGGTATTTCTGGAGTAAATTCAATTTGATTATTTGTTACTAACTCTTGTTCAAAAATACTGCTTATATTTGGCTCAATATTAACAAATAAAGAAACTTCATTCGGTAAATCATCCAATCTATCAGATACCATTAATGTACTAAATCCATAATTTATATTAGAATTTAATATAGTAGTAATTAAAGAATTATTTTTCATTTTATAAGCAGAATCAGTAATTATTAAATAATATGGTTTAAATTTCAAATATGGTCTATCTTTATCTAAAGAATCATTTTCTGCAATAATACTTACTCTATTATTATATTCTTCCAAAATATAACTAGATATATAATCAATATCAGAAATATCACTTCCAATAAATCTTATACTTCTATCATTACTCCAAAAATGTGGAATATTTTTATATTTTTTCCAATAATCAATGTTAGATGAATCAGTTAATACTACAATCTTTAATAAATCGTAGCTACAAAAACATAATAATTGCAAAATTATTCCATCTAAATATTTTTTTAAATAAGCACTATTCCCTATAAAACTAGAATTTCTTTTTTCAACTAAATTTAAAGTTACTGGAACGTTTATTAAATCACTAGTATTATCTACTAATTTATCCCCTAACTCTCTTAAATTATCCTCTTCTACAGTAAAATGTTCTTCAGGAAAAGAAACTGTTATAAAAGATTTAATTTTACCTATACCTAATCTTATAGATAAAAAATCAAAATGTTCTATTTTTCTTTCCCATAAATCTCTTCTTTTTTCTAATATTATTTTTTCAACTTCATCTAATGAAACATTATTTTCTAATAAAATTTGTTTTTGAAGTTCTAATTCTTTATTTATTTCTTCTCTTTTTTTATCAATATATTCTCCGTATTTTCTTACACGCTTCTTTTCTTTTTTCTTTCTTCTAAACTTAATATATATTTTTTGTATTATAGGAAATACAATCATTCCCATAAGCATTGAAGCACTCATAATAATAGAAGACATACATTCATTTAATGAATTTTGGCCAGACTTTACCTTTAATACCGCATTAAACCCACTAATAATAGAAGTCATTCCCATTATCATCATAGGACCAATAGTAAGAATTGCTGGCATATCTTCATTGATTTGCTTTTGAGTAGGAAGATCTATCTTAAATTCTTTAGGCTCAATTAATCTTTTAAATCTTGGTGATCTTGCAAAATAATCTTTCTTATTATAAAGAGTCAAATTATTTTCTACTTCTTTAGAATAATCTATTTCTTCATTATTAGGTATATTTCTCAATTTTAATATATTCTCATCAATTGTTACAACATTATTAGGGTTATTAAAAACTAATATATTCCCATAAAAACATAAATAAAATCCATCAATAAAACAATAATCTCCAGGATTTAAATATTTAATAACTGAAACCATATTATTAATATATAAAGGAGTATTTAAATTATAATTAACAATTTTTAATTTATCATCCTCTAACATTATTTCTAATTGTTTTTCAGCAATATTATCTTTTTTAACTCTTATAGTAGCTGTATCACTATTTCCAATAATAATATTAGATAATGTTAGTTTATTAATCTCAATCTGTATCATTGAATAATCATACGTAGGTAAACAAAAAAACTTATATTCAACACCATTATTTATATCATATAATAAACCACTTACAAAATCATTTAACTGAACAAAATCAATTTGCCCATTAAATAAATTTAAATCTTTCCCATCTACTTTATTATCAATAATCTTAATATCATTATTACTTTTTAATACCCAATTACTTTTTACAGATTCAATATTTACTAAGTTTTTCCCATTAGAATCTGTAATCCAATAGTTTCCATTAATATCTTTAGGTAATTTAGTAGTTAATAATTTTTTGTTATCTTGCAATATAATTTTCATAAACAAGACTCCCTTTATTCTAAATAAAGTATACTTTATAAAAGCTACTTTTTCAATAATAAAAAAGAACTTTCGTTCTTTATTTTGTAATTATATCTCTTTTATCATATAATCTTTTTTTAAATATTTGAAGTTTTTTATATTTATAATTCATTATTACCACCTATTATTATCATTTTGTTAGATTAAAACTAATTCACTTCCATTTAAGATATTATTATCCTTTACTGTCAAATCAATATCATAAATATCACCAGAAAGATTATTAATCAAAGATAAACGATTACTAATTAAATATATTCCATCAGTTAATTCATTTATAGCTTGATTTAATAATTTTATTATTTCTCCTACTTTTTTATTTATAGGAATAAATAAATTATACGTTTCATTTATTGCTGGTACTATTATATCAACATTTATTTTATTTTTCATAAATCACCTATTTCGTTTCATATAAATCACTACCAAAATCACAGCTCACAGTTAAAGGTACTTTTAAAGTCACAATATTTTCCATAATATTTTTAACAAGATTTGATAATGCTTCTTTTTCTTCTTTTACAACATCAAAAACTAATTCATCATGAATTTGTAATAACATTTTACTTCTAAAATTATTTTTAATTAACTCTTCATCTATTTTTATCATAGCCATTTTTATAATATCTGCACTTGTACCCTGTATTGGAGTATTTAAAGCCATTCTTTCTCCACTACTTCTTACAGTATAAATACTACTATTAAGTTCATTTATTTCTCTTTTTCTTTTAAATATTGTTCTAACGCAACCATCTTCATAAGCCTCATGAATAATATTATCCATATAATTTTTCACTCCAGGATATAATTCATAATATTTATTAATAAACTTTCTTGCTTCTTTTGGATTGATACCAATATTCTCACTCAATCCAAAACCACTAATTCCATAAACAATACCAAATATAACAGCTTTAGCTGCTCGTCTCATTTCTTTTGTAACTTTTTCCTTAGGAACAGAAAAAATATCTGAAGCAACCTTAGTATGGATATCTTCTCCATTAATAAATGCATTAATAAGCTCTGAATCATTAGATAAATGAGCTAAAATTCTTAATTCGATTTGACTATAATCTGCTGATAAAAATTCTTGATTAATTGGAATAAAAGCTTTTCTAACTAATTTTCCAATATCATCCCGTGTCGGAATATTTTGTAAATTAGGATCTATACTTGATAATCTTCCAGTACGAGTTAAAACTTGTTTATATATTGTATGTATCTTTCCATCAGCTAATATATAATTATTTAATCCTTCTATATAAGTACCATAAAGTTTTGTTAAATTTCTATACATTATAATTAATGGAACAATTTCATGGTCATTAATTAACTTTTCTAAAACTTTAGCATCTGTACTATATCCACTATTTATTTTTCTTCCATGTTTTAATCCTAATTTTTCAAATAAAATTTTTCCTAATTGTTTAGGACTAGAAATATTAAATTCTTCACCAGCAAGTATATATATTTGACTTTTTATTTCTTCTACTTTTTTATTTATTTCTTCTCCCATAGAATTTAAAATATTTTTATCAACTTTTATACCATTCATTTCCATTCTAGTTAAAGTATTTATTAAAGGCATTTCAACTTGACTAAATAAATCATACATATCGTCTAGCTTTAATTTTTTTATATATTCATCTCTAACATCATAAATATATTTAGCTTTCATACATACATTATATTCTATATTAACTGGTTTTTTTATAAAATCTTCATACAAAGTAATTCCTAAACCATCATTTCCCATTAATATTCCCAAATCATCTTTAAAACTATAATTTAACATATTCGCAACTATATAATGATCATATATAGTATTATTAATTATTCTATTCAATAAACAATTATTTTTCTTTAAATCAAAAGTATATTTAATACTTTCATCTATATAATCCATTACTTCATTTATTTTATCAGAGCTAATATAAAATAAAGTTTCTCCATCATATAACCCCATTCCTAATATATTTGCAATATGATAGTTTGAATTATCACATTCTATATAATAACTTATATATTTATCTTTATTTATATCAGTAATTTTATCTAATATTTTATAATCAACATTTATATTTTTCTTTCTCTTTTTAAAATTCTTTATAAAAGAATAGAATTCTAATTCTTCAAATAATGTTGTTAATTCATCTTCATTTTCACCATTATATTCCATATCTAAAAAGTTATCTACAATTGGTACATCTAATATTATAGTTGCAATCTTTTTAGAAAATATTGCATCTTCTTTTCCAGCTATTAATTTTTCTTTTAATTTTCCACTTATTTCATCAATATGATCATATAAATTTTCTATAGTATCATACTCTTGTATTAATTTAATTGCTGTTTTTTCGCCTATACCTTTTACACCTGGTATATTATCACTTGGGTCTCCCATTAAAGCTTTAAAATCAATAATTCTTATTGGTTTAAATCCCCAATCGTTAAAAAAAGTCTCAGGATTATATCTTATATAGTCTTTCATTTTTAATAGTTTTACATCTACTACATCAGTTATTAACTGTAATAAATCTTTATCACTACTAACTATAGTGGCATCAAAATTAGGATCCATACTTGCTCGATTAGCAAGAGTTCCTATAATATCATCAGCTTCATATCCTTCTATCTCATAATGTTTTATTCCCATAGCATCTAAAATCTTACGAGCATATGGCATTTGCATTTTTAATTCCTCTGGTGTTTCTTTTCTTCCTGCTTTATAGTCAGTATAAAGTTCTTTTCTAAAATTTTTACCAACATCAAAAGCAACTGCCATATATTGTGGATTTTCTTCTTCAATGATTTTATTTATCATAGATACAAAACCATATAATCCATTAGTATAAAATCCTTTACTATTTTGCATCATTTTACCTGAATATGCAGTAGCATAATAACTTCTAAACATTAAATTATTTCCATCCACTAGAATTATTTTTTTCATTATTACCACCTATAAATATTATATTATATTTAAATAAAATAAAAAAGAAGGAATTATCTTCTTTGATACAATATTTTATTTTCAAAATATGTTTTATATTGACGAATATTTAAAGAAAAATAAGTTTCACTTGTATGAAGTTTCTTAATAACACCATTCATAAAATTATTAAAACTATATGAACAATTAATTGTATTCCCATCTTCTTTATATAATGAATAATTATTAAACCTAGTAATTATATCTTCCATACTTAGTTTACTATTTAATGCTACTATATTAAAAAATTCATTTTGTAATGATGTATATATTTCAAAAAATTCTTTATTATTTTCATAATCAGACTCACTTGAAAAATATAATTTATCATTTAAATTAGCTTCAAAAACTGTTATTAAATAAAATATATCATCTAAATTCATACTATTATCTTTAGCATATTTTATTAAAGTTTTATAAAATTGTTTAGATAAGCTTTCACAAATTGATATTTTCATATATTGTTTCATATCAGATTCACTTATTCCACTATTTAAATTACTATAGCTTTTCATAAATTTTTTGTTGCTATTTAATACAATATCTAATGAAAACATTAATTTATCAACATCTCTTTTTTCTATTTCAGAATTAGTATCAAAATAATTATATAAGTCATTTATATTCCTAGATAATGCTAAATCTGATAATGACTCAGTTATATTTAAACCATTTGTAAAATCTATTAAATTTAAATAACTTACATAAGATTTATATGATATTGGCTCTTGATTTTGCATCTTTGATGCAGCAATTGAAGCATGAGCTTCACTAAGCCATAAATATTCATACATATTAACTTGATCGTTTTCTTTAAACTCAGCAAAACCATATTTATGATCAATATCACCTATAATATGATTACATGATAATTGGCATAAATGCTTTGCTTCATGCTGTATTACATATTTGTAATAATCAAAATTAGAATATTTTTTTGCATTATTATTAATAATTGAAGGAGTTACTAATAAACAATTATCCCCATTAACACTTGCATCATTAACTGAATTTATTTCAAATATTTTTAAATCAGATAATGTACAAGCAACCTCATTTGCATTCACTTTATTATTTATTATTTCTTCATTAACAGATTCTGCAATATAATTACAAATTTTATTTAATTCACTACTTGAAAGGTCTTTCTTTAAAGATTTATTAGAATAATTTTCATTATTTTCTAATACTTTTGAATATAAATTTGAAGAAGAAATTTTTCCACCAACTAATAATGATGTATCATGATTTAATTCATTATTAATATTTCCAACAAAATTATTAACAGAATATGATTCATTAAATAGTTCTTCAAAAGGATATGTAATTTTAATTGATTCAATATTATATAAAGTATTATCAAATCCTTGATTCAATAATACATTAATATTATTACTTAAATACGCATTATCTTTAGAAGAAATCGACTTATTATCATAATTATCAATATCGTTAGAATCATTAGTATATTCATAAGAATTTTGAGCTTCATTATAATTAGTTTTTTTTATTTCACAACCAGCTGTAGTTAATATTATCTGTAATGCTAATCCATAAATCATTAACTTTTTGGAAATGTTTGTAAAATTTAAATTTTTTTTATCTACCACTTTTTTTCTCATTTTATTCTATTCTCATTTAGTACAACACTAATCTAGTACCATTTTTTATATTTGTTTTTTTTACAGGCAAGTTTATATCATATCTTTCACCAGTAGTTTTATTATATAAAAAGTTTTTATCACTAGCTGTAAATGCTCCATTACTTATATCTTCTAAAGACTTATTTAATAAAACTATAATATTCCCTATACACTTATTATATGGTAAAAATATATCAAAAGTTTGATCCAACTCTGGAACGCTTACTTCTACTAAATATTTTTCATTCATAAATACTCCTTCTAAACTAAAAAGCAATAAAATATTGCTTTTTAAATTGAAAAATCTTTCCCTTTAACTGGATTTAACGGCATATTTTTTGCTTGGCTAGTTAATACTCTATCAAGTTCTTTTAAATCACTAATACTATTATTTACAAAATTTCTTATTTGTTTTAAATCATTCATATCTTTTTTTATATTACTATAATTATTTTGATATAAATATTTCTTTTCAAAACTATAAGGTAAAGATGTTCTATCTAACTTTATTATTGATTTGTTATAAATATCTATAACATCATCAAGAAATGATACGACAGTTTCTATACTACTTATGTCTATATTTATTTTTGACATATTATAAATCCCACTTTCTTATAAAGTTATCGTATAATTCTGCTGTTTGTTTTAAAGTCTTACCATAGATTTTTATATTATTTCCAAAAACTTTATAATTTGTTTTATCAATTAAAGCATTTTGTGTGTATATTTTAGCTGCAGTACCACTCCAAGCTTCTTCGTCTAAAGAAGTTAATTCTTTAAATAACTTATCTATGATCATATTATATTCTTGAGCTAGCTCAAGAATATTAGTTGCTTTGTCAAGCAACTGATCAGTATTTATATTAACATTTGACATAATACCCTCTATATTAATGAATCTAAACTCTCTAATTTTTGTTTTAATTTACGTATTTTAATATTTATATAATATATAATATCATTACATGAATTAACTCTATCATCTTTAGAATTTAATACTTTTTTTATAGTTTCTAATTTATTATTTTTTTTATCAACTAGATAATCATTAGATAAAATATAATTAACTTTTGTTAATTTATCAAATATATCAGGATTTGATAAGTATTGTATTACAGTATTTAATGATAATTTTATTTGTTCTAATTTATTTATTTCTCTAATTATATCAGATTTATCCATAAATTATTATGCTTGATGATTTACTCTAGCCATTTCTTCTACAGAACTTCTAGCTTCACCTGCTGAATCGTTAAGTGAACCAGAAATTTCAGCATCACGTTGTTTATAAGCCTCAATAGCTTGATTTAACATTTCTTGGAATTGTCTTAATTGTGTAGTATGATTATGAGCTGCCTCTTTAACTGCTTTAACAAAATCACCTATTGCATCGTTCATTTTTTGCCCTTTTAATCCTTGTTTAGAGGATTCTGCTGCTTTATCAGAAACTTCTTGAATATCTTCTTCTATTTTCTTTATATAATTTTCGATTTCTTGATTAATTTGTTCTGAAGTTTGATAATTAATACCAGCCATATTTCCAGTCATTAATTGTGTACCAAATTGTCCTACATATGATCCTACTGCACTTTGAACTTTATTTACTAAACTTGCTCCTGTTGTTGCTAAATCATCCCATCCTCTTTGAACTGCATTTTGAAAACTATTTATATTTGGCATTATTCATCTCCTACTTTCTTAAATTACTCATTAATCCGCTATCAGTATCTGCAATACTTGATGCGATATTATTAATTTGATTTTGTAATTGTTCATACAATTCTTCTAATGTGCGTGACAATGCATTTCCATCGTTATTTAAAGCTGTTTTAAAATCCTCTGCAGCTTGTCCAACCCAAGATTCATCTACTGCAGATAATATTGAATCTGTATTTCTTGCATCAGCAGCCGCTCTATCAAGATATGAAGCTCTTAATTCATTTAAAAATTGTTGAGTACCAGCTATATCATACCCAAATGTAGCTCCATCTATTCCTAAAGCCATTTTTCAATTTCCTCCTTTTTATAGACTGTATTGATTTCGTCTATAGCACTTTCCATTTTTTTTGTTAATAATAAGTCTTGCTCATCAATACTACTAATCAATTTTTCCAAATCATTTTTATAAGAAGTGATGTTTTTACAAATTATATTAAATCCAGTTTTAAATTGTTCTAAATTATTAAAATAAATTTTTGAACTATTTGTAATATAACAATCTTTAACTTCTAGGAATTCTTTTTCTAAGTTATTAAAAATTTCTTGAATACGTTCTAAATAATAATTAATATTAGATATTGTATATTCAAGTTTATTTTTATTAACTGATATTTTTACATCATTTCCCATATAATTAATCTCCTATAAAATATTAATAGCATTAATAACGCCTCTATACTATTACAGTTTAAATATACTATAATAAAATATTATTTTCAATAAATTTTACAACCAATTGTCAAAAAAAGAAAACATTAAGTTTATTCTTCTTCTACAGCTATTGTTTTAATTAAAATAGGTTGATTATTTAAACAAGCTACTCCCATATAAGCAAAGTTTGCCTTTTTTATATCTGATGAAACGTTTTTAAATTTAATTACAGTTTGTAAATTACATTCAGGTCCTAACCATATTCCATTGTTAAAGTCAAATACTCGAGAAACCCAAGGTTCAATTATAATCTTTTCTATTTCAGATATATCATCTATTATAATTGACCTAGAATATTTATTTTCAAAAAGTTTAGCTAAAATTAATTTTAATTTTTCATAACTTTCCTTAGACAAACTATTAATTAAACTAGCTAAGCCAACTATTAATAAAACTCTTAACTGATTATCTTGTCTAAATAACTCTGCAGCAATTTTATTTAAATTATCCTCATAATTATTATTAATAACAATCATATTATTTATTGAAATATCTTCCAACATGTTTTTTGCATCTATTACTATTAATTTATTAACAACTTTAGATAAAACTTGAGGAAAAGATTGTACAAAATAACTAGTTATTGAAAGTTTTTTTGATATTATTAATGTATTTACTTTGCTATAAAAATCATAATAAAATACATCTTTACCAATTTGAGTATATCCTATAGGAACCTTAGTCAAATTTGTTATTTCATCTTTTAAAGTATCAAAAGTAATTATATTTGGCATAGATTTTATCTTTTTTACACCTTCAGGAAACGCTTGATTTAAAGTTGTAATAAGTTGTCTTATTGTTGCATTAATTTTTTTCCTATTACAAATAAATGCAGTTTGAAATTCATAACCACCATCATCATTAGCTATAATTCCTCTACCAAATGTTTTTTTAGGTTCTAAACCTTTTTTCGAATTTAAAAGTAATCTATAATTTGATGGATCACTTTGTTGTAAAGATAATTTATACATAAATAGTTGTAATGAATTATTTCTAACAGCATTATTAGATGCCGTTGTAATTATAAATACTATTCCAATTTTAGCACCATCTCTTATTAAAACCATTAATTGATCTGATAATCTTGAATTTGTTTCTACAAAAACTTCATAATTGTTTATTATAACTATTATTAAAGGCAACTTTTTACCACTTTCATTATTATAATTCGTGTAAGTTCCTCCATAATCTACAAATAAATCTTTTCTATATTCTATTTCTTTTTCGACAAAAATTAACGTATCAAATAATAATTCTTCTGAATCGACAGTAACTACAGAACCAACATGTGGAAACTTTGAAAATATTTTTAAAGTTTCTGCTCCATAATCAAATATATATAAATTAACTTCTTCAGGTTTATGACGTAAGCAAATTGATGTTATTAAAGTTATAAGTAAATTAGCTTTACCTACACCACCCATTCCATAAATTAATACATTACCAACATTTGTTAAATCTAATGTTAATAATCCTTGAGATTGACCTTCTGGATTATCATATTCTCCAATTACTGGATTAATTTGATATGGATTAGTTTTATATCCATACTTTTTCTCTAAAGCATTCAAAAATATTTCTGATGGAATATTTTCTAACCACATTTGCTTAGTCTTAATATTTTGCTTAACACCAATATCATATAAGTATTTTACTATATTTGTTAATTGATCTCCCTTTTCTTCAATATTCTTTTCAGTTTTTACAGTATTGTTAATACTTTTTAATATTGCCCCAATATTATTAATGAAAACTATTGAATCATCAATTTTTTTCTTTACTGTATCACTAGGTATATATTTGGCTCCAGCCCATGCTGATTGCCCAACATCAAAATAATCATCATATCCAACTTGTAAATAAAATCTTCCTGTTTCCTTTATACTAGCAGCATCTGGTTTTTTTAACATTTCCATACTATCTGATCTATCTTGTACTTTAAGACATACCTTAAATTTAGCATTTGACCAAATCTGATCATTTACTACTCCACTAGGTTTTTGTGTTGCTAATATTAAATGTACACCTAAAGAACGTCCTATACGTGCTGTCGATATTAGCTCATCCATAAATTCAGGTTGTTGACTTTTTAATTCAGCAAATTCATCACTTACTATAAATAAATGACTTACAGGTTCCTCAATTGCACCTTCTCTAAAATATCTCTGATATTTATAAATATCCATTGTACTTTCACCTAATGAATCTTTAACCTCATTAAATATTCTTTGTCTTCTTTTTAATTCACTTTGTATAGATACTAAAGTTCTATTAATTTCACTTTTATCAAGATTAGTAATAGTTCCCGCTAAATGTGGTATTTTAACACCACTTTCTTTATTCTCGAAAGCGCCTGCCAAACCTCCACCTTTATAATCGATAAGTACAAATTGAACTTCATAAGGATGATAGTTAATTGCCATAGATAATAAAAATGTAATTATAAATTCCGATTTACCACTACCAGTAGATCCTGCTATTAATCCATGTGGTCCATGATATTTTTCATGTAAATCCAGTTTAAATATATCCCCATTTGTATGAACACCTACTGGAGTAGCTAAATTTATAGTTGGATTATTTTCTTTCCATCTATTTTGAATATTTAATTGTTCTATTTTAGAAACATTATACATTTCTAGAAAAGATAACATTGTAGGAAGAGTACTTGCTGCATCTTTACCCATAATAGGTATATTTGAAATTTTTTCTGCTAAAAAATTCATATCAATATCATAACTATATTCTGGTATAAATTTATGTTGTGTAGTACTTTGTACTTCTCTATCTGAAATACAACCATCTATATCTGTTATTTGAATAAAAGATTGAATTTTTTTTGGAACATTTAATAACGTTTTATCACAAATTAACATAGAAAATCCATTATTTTCATTAACATTAATAACACTTTGAATAATAGAAAGATTTTTAGTTTTTTTATAATTATCATTTATTATTAAATAATAAGGCGAAAAATTTTTATATCCCATACTATTATCAAAATCTTCATTTTCATCACTTTTAGAAGATTTTAATGCTTCTTTTCTTTTTTTAAATTCATTACTTAAATATATATCAACTTCGTTATATTCTTCAGTATTAGTTGCAAAAAATCTTATAGTTTTATCATCACTCCAACAATGAGATAACGATCTTAAATAATTCCACTTTCTATTACCATCTTCATCTGTAAAAACTACTATTTTAAGATCAGCTCCACTTTGATGAGTTATTAATTGTAACAAAATTGCATTTAAATATGCATTACTAAAATTACATGACATAATTATTGCAGCAATTCTTTTTTCAACTAAATTAACAACAACAGGCACATTATTTAACATTCTTGACTTATTTACAATTTTATAAACTTCTTCCATTAAGTTATCTTCATCTAAAGTAAAATGTTCTTCTGGTGCACTAATATCTATTAAAGCTTCTGTTTCTCCTAAACCTAATCTAACATTCAAAAAATCTTTATCTGTAATTTCTCTACTCCAAATATCTCTTCTATTATCAGTAGATATTATTTTATTACAATCTATTATAGAAGGATTGTTCTCTGTTAAAATAACAGATTGTCTTTCCATAATTGCTTTTATTTTTTCTTCTTTTTTTTCTAAATATTCTTTATATTTTCTCTGCCTTTTTCTCTCTTTTTGTTTCCTTTTATGCTTTTGATATAAACTTATGATTCTAGGCATAAATAATGAACCGACAATCATACTAAAAAACATTATTATTTGAGGCAAACATTGATATAATGTTTTTTCACCAGCTGTTAAACTATTATAAACTGAAAAACCAGTAATAAATGATGAAGATGCCATTGTTAAAGAAGAACCCAAACTTAATAAAAATGGTAAATCTTCTTGTAATGGACTTTGAGGAGGTGCATCAATTTTAACATTTTCTTTTTCAAGAACTGGCCTTAAAGTGGGAGTATGAAAAAAATATTCTCTCTCATTAATAAAATCATTACTATTAGCTTTATACTCAACAAAATTTGTATTAACTCCATAATCAGGTGATATATAATTATTCAACCCATTTATAATAACAGAATTAAAAGGATTATTTATTCTAAAAAAAGACCCCATCCAAATAATAGACAAACCATATATAAATATAACATCTCCTAATGAAAGTTTACATTTATATATTCTAGTTTTATTTAAATATACTTCTGAATTTTCTGATGCAACTATATACCAAAAATCATTTTCAAAAATTATTTTTATATCTTTTTTTTCTAATAACGAATTATTATAATATATTTCACATTTATTATTATTTCCAATTTTAATCTCTTTAATTTTTATAATATTACTAATATCTAAAAGTGATATTTCTTTTGAATTAGCATCTTTTGATGGTAAAGAATATAAATATACAGGTTCTTCTTCGGATATAACTCTTAATTTATAACGTTTATAATTTTCTAAAATTAAGGAAGGTAAAACTATATTACTATCATCTAGAACATCTACACTTCCATTACTTTTTAAAAACCAATTATTATTAGATGATTCTACACTGATATGATTTTCCTGTTTATTCATTTTTCCAATATAGGAAAATAAAAACATTTCAGAAACTTCTTCAGGTAAATAATATGTTGTTATTTTTTCATTATCTTGAATAAATAGTTTCATATTAATCCCTCTATTCTAAATATAATTGTATCAAATAAATTTTAAAAGTAAAAGTTAAAATAAAAAAAGAACTATCTATTTGCTAAATCTCTAGAGAATTCTTTAGTTCTTTTATCTAATTCTTCAAATAATTTGTCAACATCACTTTCTTCTGTTATCCTAGCACCACTTGCAAATTTATGCCCTCCGCCATTATATTTAGATGCAACATCATTAATAACTGGACCTCTACTTCTAATATTTATTTTATAAACATCATTCTTTTCATCGTAGCTGCTAAATGCCCAACAATATAAATCTTTAATAAAATTAAAATTATTTATCATATTAGAAGCTGAAGAAGAATCGACATTATATTCATTCATAATATCTTTATCTAACTTTATATATCCAAAACCATTTTCAGAAATTGTCATATTTAAAGCAATGTATGACTGAAACTTAACTTCATTTATTGGTCTTTCATATAAATTATTATATAACTTTTTAATATTTAAAGAATTTGTTTCTATTAAATTACTAACTATTTTAAACGTTTTTGGAGTTGATGTTTCAAATAAAAATCTATCACTATCAGCTACAATTCCTAAGAATAAATTAGCAGCAATACCCTTATTCATTCTTAATTTAGTAGTATTAATCAATTCTGCAATTAACTCACACGTACTGCTACTATTAACATTAACATATTCTAAATTAGCAATATCTTCTATATTTGGATGATGGTCTATTCTTATAACATAATCATAATTATCATAATTTATTCCATCTATTCTAGATTTATTAGGAACATCCAGTATAATTAATAAAGGATTATTTAAATTAGAATCATCAATTCTATCTAATTCACCATAATATTTAAATTTAGAAACAGCATTACCTACAGCATAAACTTTTTTTTTAGGATATGTTAACTTTATTGAGTCTCTTAAAGCTATTTCACTTGCAACAGCATCAGGATCTGGTCCAACATGTCTTGCAATTACAATATTATCATATTCTCTAATTTTTTTTATTATCTGTTTAAATATTATGTTCACTTTATACCCTCTTCTACTTTATTAAATCATATGTGTCTAGCGCAATCATCAGCTCTTCATTTGTAGGAACTACATATACAGGTATTTTTGATTCATCACTACTTATTATACCCATACTATTTTCTTTATAACTTGCAATATTATCATTTTTATTATTATCTATAAATATTCCTAAACAATTTAACTTATTAATAAGACTTGATCTAAACTCTATAGCATTTTCTCCTAATCCTGCAGTTAAAACAATTGCATCTACTTTTCCTTCTAATTCTAAATAATATTGAGCTATATAATTAGCAACTCTATTAACATACATTTCGTTTGCTAATATAGCCAAATCATTACCTTTTTCTATTTCTTCTAATATATCTCTATGATCACTTGAAACTTCACTTATACCAAGTAATCCACTATTTTTATTCAAAATATTATCTATATCTTTAAGCGAATTATTTGATTCTTTCATAACATAAGGAATAATTGTATAATCTATATCTCCTGAACGAGTTCCCATCATTATTCCTGCATTAGGAGTAAATCCCATAGTAGTATCATAACTTTTTCCATTTTTAACAGCACATAAAGATCCACCTGATCCTATATGACAAATTATTAAATTTAAATCGTTTTTATTAAGTTCTTTTTTCATATATTGTGTTATATATTTATGACTTGTTCCATGAAATCCATATTTTCTTACTTTATAATCTTTATACCAATTATATGGAACACTATATAGATAACGTTCTACTGGTATAGTTTGATGAAAAGCAGTATCAAACACTCCAATATTAGGGGTGTTTTTTAATACATTCATAAAAGCTTTTATACCAATAAGATTAGCTGGATTATGTAAAGGTGCTAATGGGACTAAATCATTTATAGTTTCAATAACTTTTTCATCAATTATAACTGAATTAGAATATTTTTCTCCTCCATGAACAACTCTATGACCAACACCATCTAATTCTTCTAAAGAACTTATTATATTATTCTCTAATAATTCCTTTATTAAAATTTCCACAGCACTATCATGATTCTTAATATATTCAATTTTTTTAACTTTTTCACCGTTTATTTTAATAGAATAAAAACTATCAGATAATCCAATCTTTTCAAAATATCCACTTATTAAATTTTTTCCTTCAGGCATTTCAAATAAAGTAAACTTTAAAGAAGATGACCCTGCATTTACACTTAAAATTTTCATATAATCACCTAATAAGTATTATACAATACAAATATATAAAACTCAAACCAAAAAATCTATAAAAAAAGAAATAATAAATATATTTATTTAAAATTTCTTCTTAATTTTGTAGCTTTTTTAAAACCATTTATATTATTAATTTTACCAGTTATATTAGTATCAAATATATTTATTAAATTAAAATTATTTTCTCCGAAGTTTGACAGTTACTACACTTTAAAATATGGAGTATGCCCTTTTAACAT
>CAYQJD010000009.1:0-30515 GCA_964417835.1 uncultured Muribaculaceae bacterium | reverse complement strand
AAAAAATTCTTGCAAATGCTAAAAGTGGAACAAATGGGACAACATATAGAGCAACGCCAGAAACAAAACCTGCAGCAGAGACTACTGTATCCAGCGATACAATAGAATATATATGGACAGAAAGTTCATGGAAGCCATCTGATTCTTGGAAAATAGATTATGCTGATTCATATACTGATAATGGAAGTAGTTATACATTGAGTAGTATAACAACTGGGCAATATTCTAATATATATAATGATATAACTGGGAAATACTTTGTATATTCGGGCTGGAATTCAACAGCAACAGATGAGATTTATAAAGTAGTCAGTGCAACAAAAGATAAAGTAACAATACAAAGGTATTCATATGTATATAAAAGTTTAGAAAGTACATTAACAACAGCAGAAGATAATTCAGGAACTTCTTACTATTATAGAGGAGCAGTAACAGATAACTATATAACATTTAATAATATGTGTTGGAGAATTGTTAGAATAGAAGGAGATGGAAGTACAAAGATAGTTTTAGAAGACGAGTACGCACCATGTAGTGAATCTACAAATAATGATAGTTCAACAATAGGAACAGGAGATTATGGATATACAGGAAGTGGAACTACATCTGATCCATATAGAGCAGATTATGCTAATAGTATAGGTAGAACAACAAGTATGAGATATGTACTAAATGATTGGTTAGATAAAAATTTTGATTCAAGTGAGAAATCAAAATTAAAATTAGAAACTTGGTATATAGGAGATACAACAACAAAGTATGATAGTAGTGGAAATATTACAACAAGTACATCTTCTTGGTATTATGAAACATATAAAAGATTGTATATTTCAAAATATGCAACATTAATAAATACAAGCACAGATACATATGTAACAGATTATATAGGAACATTAACAGCAGATGAAGTAGCATACGCTGGAGCGATGGTTTATACAACAAACGATAATTATTACTTATATGTTCCTAGATTAGGTACTTCTGGTTATTGGACGTTGTCCCTTTCGGTTGAGGACTCTCACGGCGATGGTGCGTTCCGCGTTCGCGGCTACTATGGTGGTGACGATAGTGGCTACTTGGGCGGCGGCTACGTCTTCAATTCGCTCGTTGCGTTTCGTCCCGCAGTTACTCTTCAATCTGAAGTGGAAGTCACTGGAAATGGCACAAAAACTGATCCATATGTTGTAAGCTAAAAGATATCTTAAAAAGATATTTTTTTGTTGGTATTTTTCTTGAATAAAAATATTAACTAATATAAAATATATTTAAGGTGATGTGAGTTCTATATATTAGTTAAATAAAAGTGATTTTGTTAATAATAGTTTTGTTCTTAGTAAAGCTCTGTAAAATAAGGTTGACATTATGCTATAATTTTTTTAAAATATTAATAGAAAGAAGAGGTATTATGAATATATTAAGTTTAGGAGCTACTGATATAGGTGAGTTTTGTACAAGCATGGCTCCTATAATTCGTGTAATAGGATGGGTGTTATTTATCTTCAAAATTGCAATACCTTTAATTATTATTGCATTAGGTATGTTTGATTTTGGAAAAGCAGTTGTAGCTGAAAAAGAAGATGAAATAAAAAAACAAACTAAACGTTTATTAATGAGAGTGGTTGCAGGTATAGTAATATTTTTTATACCAAATATAGTAGGATTTATATTTAGTATGGCTGTTAAAGAGTATGATACTGATAAAGACCAAATTGAAGTATGCGAAACATGTTTTTTACATCCTAATAGTTGTCCAGAATAATCTTAAAACAACCTTTACAGTTGTTTTTTTTTTTGTTATACTTATATTTGTAAAATGCTAGAATTTTAGGATGAGGATTTTTTATGAAGAGTAGGAAAAATTATATATATATTGCTTATGCTTTTTTAATTATGTTTGGTTTTAATAAAATTGTTTTAGCTGATGGTGATGTTAATTGTAATAGTATGGGAGATTTAAAAACTGATTTAAATAATTTATTTAATGTTTTGAAGATTGTTATTCCTTTACTTGTTATTGGATTAAGTATGTATGATTTTATTAAGGCTATTACTGCTAAAGATGATAAGGATATAAAGAAGGCATTTCAAAAATTAATTAAGAGATTTGTTTATGCAGTTTTATTATTTTTCTTACCTGTTTTAATAAATTTATTACTTGATTTAATAGGAACAAATAGTAGTGTTTGTATCGAGTAAGGGGTGATGAAATGAACTTATTTAGTTTAGCTGCTGGAAATTGGTTTGTTGAACTCTTAAATACTTTATGGGCAATGATATGTGAAGCAATTTATATTTTTATAGGTGCTTTATATCAAGTATATGAAAAAGTTGCTAGTATAAATTTATTTAGTACTGAGGTTTTTGAAACTATAACTGGTAGATTATATGTTGTTATGGGAATAGCAATGTTATTTATTTTTGCGTATAATATTATTTTAATGATTATTAATCCTGATGATAAGAAAAGTTCAGGGCAAATGGGGAAAATAGTAAAAGAAACTATGATTTCTTTAGCAATTATTGTTTTATTGCCTACTATATTTAACTATTTATATATTTTTCAAAGTCATGTTTTGGAATCTAATATTATTTCTCAAATTATATTAGGACCAGTTGGATCTACAGATGGTGATTCAACTAATTGTGATGCGACGGATTATGATTGTAGCTGTGATTTTTCCGATTATGGATTAGAGGAGTATAATAATGAAAAATATTGGTTTCAGTTTTGGAAACAGGGTACAACGGATAAAACTGATGCGTTAAAGACTGCTTGTCAAAAATATAAAACAGATTTATCTCCTAGTCAAAGAGGTGCTTATTCTATTGCACCAACTTTATATTCAGCATTTTTTAGACCTACAAACTTTGATTTTTCTGAATGTGTAACACATTTACAAGGTGGAAATAGTAGTATTGAGAGTGATTCTGAAGATCATAAGATTTGTGTTAATTATTTTTATGATATAACAGCGTCAAAATATACTGGAAATATTAGGCCATTTGTTAATGATTCATTTTTAAGAGATATAGTAGCTGATTCTAGTAAAACTAGTATGGAATTTCATTGGATTATGGCTATTGTAGCGGGGGGATTAGCTGTTTATATGTTTATTTGTTATACAATGGAAGTTGGTGTAAGGGTAGCTAAATTAGGATTCTTGCAACTTATTTCTCCAATTCCGGTAATGATGAGAATAGTTCCAGGTCAAAAAGATAAAGTTTATAAAAAGTGGTTTGATAATTTATTAAATTCTTATTTAGATGTGTTTATTAGAATTTTTATAATAGATTTTGCATTATTTGCAATAAGTTTAGTTCCAGATGTAATAAGTACTATGTGGCGTAGTATGACTAGTGGAAGTGAGAATTTCTTTATTAAAGCTTTGGCAACTGCAATAGTTATTTTAGGAATTCTTAAATTTGCTCAAGATGCACCAAAATTACTAAAAGAATTATTTGATTTTAAAGGAACTCTTGCACTTAAGAGTCCTGGTAAACAACTTTCTGAAAATAAAGTACTTATGGGAGGAGTAAATGCTTTTAGAGGAGGTATATATGGTGCCACTACAGGAGAAAATGCTAAAGATAGAATAGGTGGATTTTTTAGCGGAGCTGCTAGAGGAGCTGTTAGTGGGTATGATAAAGCAGTACAAGGATTAGATACGGCTCGAGTAGAACGTGCTAATGGCTCTACGTTCGGAGGAAGAATGATTGATAGAGCTCGTAGAGCCATAGGTATGGAAACTCGTGCAGATAGTGGAGATAGATCTATTGAAACTGTTTTCCATTCAGAAGAAAGACGTAAAGCTAATGAAGAATTAATGAAAAAGCTTGATGCAATTAATAAGACTATAGAAAGTAAAATTGATAAAGAAAGTTCTAAAATTAATATTGATGTTGTTGATAATGCGGGAAATAAAATATTATCAGGAACTTGGAGTAATATAAAGAAATATCAAAATGCTTTAGCGGCTCAAATATCCAATGCTTCTACAGATGCTGAAAGGCAAAAAGCTTTTCAAAAGTATAAAGAGTTTGAATCCTATGCAGGTAAAGCAAGGAAAAAAACTCAGGAAGAATTACTCAACAATTTGTTACATAAAGATAGCAGTGGTGCAAGTGCTCCAATTATAGACTATAATGGCGTGGCTGAAGTATTTAGTAAAGCCGATGCAAATGCAGTATTAGCAAATATTGAATCTTTAAATAGTGAAATAGCTAAAGGAATTGTTGGAACTAGATACAGTGATGATGGAACGGAAATTTCAGGTTCAACAAGATCTGCCAATAATAGTATCGATAATAATAGCGATTTAAAGGATTTAAAAGATTTGTTAGAAGAGCAAGCGGCAGAAATTCAAAGACACAGTATTGCACGTGTTGATGAAAAATATATGGCGAGACAAGCTGATAGTAGAATGGTAAAACGAAATGGAAAATCAGAGAAAAAATAGGAGGAATAAAACATGGGAAATAATCAATATTTAATACCAGCGAATTCAAAGAAGTCTATGTTAATATTAGGCTTCTTTAATCCGACTGATTTGATTATATTTTGTACAGGGGTTGTTGTAACATTTATACTTTTAATGCTAATAAAAACAAATACTTTGAAAGAGGCGTTTTTTATAATTTCGCCAGCATTAATTTGTAGCTTTTTAGTATTGCCTGTTCCTAATCATCATAATATAAGAACTTTTATTGGGAATGTATTTCATTATTTTACGAATAGGAGAACGTATTTTTGGAGAGGATGGTGTATTAATCGTGGCCAAAAATAATACAAGTAAGTATACTGAGGATTGGGTTCCTATAAAAACAATTAAAAATGGAATGATACAGTTAGATAATAATTATTATGTTACTGGTATTAGAATTGAACCTAAAAATATATTTATACTTGATTATCAAGAACAAAATAATATTATATTTAATTTTAGAAATTTTTATAATGTTATAGATTATGAATTTTGGTTGGTAGTATGTGATAGACCAGTTGATATAAATATGTATTTAGCTCAATTACAATTAATGTATTCTAATGCGCAATCACAACAAATTAGAAAAATTATTAAACAAGATATTGATAAGGGTGAGAGCTTTAGAAGTACAACTATTAATGCGGTTGATACCGAATATTATATTTTATTTAGGGATAAAAAGGTTGAAGTTTTACAAAAAAGAATTCATACTTTAATTAGTAATTTAGCAACTTGTGGATTAAATTCTAGACAGGTTACTGATGAAGATTTGAGAGTTATTCTTGATAGTTTCTTTAATGGAAATGTGAAAACTGAATTTGGGACGGTGATGAGTAGTGTCTAGTACTTTTAAAAGTGAAATAGCTCCTAAAGGGATAGATTTTAATTTAAGTTTTAGTGAGTTTGTTATAAGTGATAAATATTCTACTATTTTAACAGTTGTTGATTATCCAAAATTAATTGGACCAGGTTTTTTATCTAATATAACAAATTTGCCAGGAGTCAAAGTTGTTATTAAACATATTCCTATAGAGTTTAGTACAATGAGTAAGATGATTAATAAAGAAATTGCAGATTTAAAGGATAGATATCAACATGAAAATGATAGAACAATGCAAGAGAGTATTCGTCAGGATTATGAATCATTAGAGAGTTTTGTATCTATGTTAGCAGCTACTCAATCAAGAATTTTTGATTTTCAAATGCATATTATGTTATCTGCCGATACTAGAGAAGAGCTTCAAATGAAAAAAATGCAAATTAGAAATTTTTTAGATGCTTTAGGTATGCGTGGAATACCTATGATGTTTGAACAAGAAAAAGTTTTAAAATCTATGATTCCTATATTTCCTAAACAAGATATTGAAGAAAGAGTTGGTATACCAATACCTAGTCCTACAATTGCAGCAATGTATCCATTTGTATTTGATAGTATAAAAGACCCTGGAGGAGAATTTACTGCACCAACTTTGCTTGGAGTGGATTTTTCAGGAGGAGTAGTATTATTTAATCAATTTTTATATCAGACTAAAAAAGAGTTTAATAGAAATAATGCCAATATGATAATATTAGGTACAAGTGGTAGTGGTAAGTCTACAGCGGCTAAATTAATGTTAAGAACTCACATTAGAAATGGCTGTCAATTAATCTGTATAGATCCTGAAGGTGAATTAGAAGAAATGACTAAGACCTTTGGAGGAGATTTTATTGATTTAGGTAAAGGTGGCAAATTTGGTATAATTAATCCGTTAGAAGTTGTAGTTGATGCTGATGAAGAAGAACTTAAACAAGGTTTAGGATATACGGTTTTAACTAGAACTCTACAATCTTTAAAAGCTTTTTTGAAGTATTATAGTCCAGACATGGAAGAAGATGTTTTGGCAATGTTTAGTGAGGTAGTACAAGATACTTATAAGAGATTTAATATTGATTTTAATACGGATTTTAGTCAGTTTACATCTAAAGACTATCCAACATTTGATGATGTATATAGTACTATTAAAGGAAGATTATTATCAATGCCTGAAGCTACTAGAGAAAAAGATGTAATGGAAAGACTTGAATTAAAAATTCGTCCTTTTGTAAAAGAGTTAAGATATTATTTTAATGGCCATACTACAATTACTCAAGATAGTGATTTTATGGTATTTAATATAAAAGAACTTATGAATAGTGATGAAAGTATTAGGAATGCATTATTCTTTAATATTTTAAAATA
Organism: uncultured Muribaculaceae bacterium; assembly: GCA_964417835.1. Taxonomy (GTDB): domain Bacteria; phylum Bacillota_I; class Bacilli_A; order RF39; family UBA660; genus UMGS1124. The sequence continues at coordinate 23,813 of CAYQJD010000009.1, read as the reverse complement.
TGCTTGGGGTTTATGTTTAGATCCTTCTGTTAATACTATTTTGATGGTAGATGAAGCTCATGTTTTATTGGGAGGAAGAAATGAATTAGGTGCAGAATTTTTAGCACAAGTTCAAAGACGTAGTCGTAAATATAACACAGGAACTATAATTATTACTCAACAACCAACTGATTTTGCTGCACCTAATGTTATAGTTCATGGAAAAGCAATATTCGATAATGCTTCTTATTATTTAGTTATGGGATTAAAAAAACAAGCTGTAGAAGATTTATCTAAATTAATAGATTTAAATGATAATGAGAAAGAGAGCATTAAAGGGTACAGCCAAGGTGAAGCATTATTTGTTTGTGGTAGCAGACGTATGAGAATAAATGTAATTTTAACACAAGAAGAATTAGATTCATTTGGATCTGGTGGAGGATTATAAGAGGCGGTGGTTTTATGAATAAAAGGTTATTAAAAAAAGGGCTTATTTTAGCTTTTGTTTTGATAACATTTTTTTGTATTAAAATAAAACCATTTGCTGCTAATTTTGCATATTCTGATTTTAATTGGGAAGAGTTTTTAAGTCAGAATAAGAATTATTGGATTCAGGGTTGTGGTGAAGATGATACAGAATGCGTCGATGAAGTTTTAAAAACAAAAGAAAAATTTTATAAAAGATTATATAGTTTATTAGCAAGTTATGAAAAAAAAGGTTACAAAATTGATGATAATATAATTATTGAGACAGTATTTTATGGTTTAACACCAGATTCTTTTAGAGATGAAGGTACTGGAGTATCATCATATGATGGACAATTATTTCAGTATGGATATACGGTTGATGAAGGTGAAAAGAAAGAAAAATATATTGGAACAGATGATAATGATATCCCTGGAGCTCAAGAATATTTTAAAAATGAAATAGATAGTTTGAAAACATTAATGAATGCAATGATTGGATATAGCCAAGCTTGTTATGGTGTTTCTACTGAGCTTCCTTATTATGTTACTAATGAAAATGGATCGACTTCATATGTTTGTAGTGAAGATAATTTTGTTCCATTAAATGGGAAGTGCGTTGTTAAAGTTGAAACTTATTCAGCGAGTTTTTTTGATAGTATTGGTCTTTCTTTTTTAAGTAGTAATAATAACGAAAAAAAGTGTCAAGAAAGTACAACAGATTATTCTGGTTATTTTTTAGGAGAAACTAGTAATAAGGGAGTGGATCAAGATTTATATTGGGAGTTTTTGGAAAATAATAGATATTTTGATAATAAATTTCAATTGCAAAAGGAATTTGAATCAGTATTAGCTAAAACTCAGCATACTAAAATGTCTGAACTTACAGATGAAGAATATGAGAAATATGAAGATGAGATTGTAGAAATACGAAAAAAAATTATTTCTAATATAAAAGAAATATTAGAATCATATGGAGAATTTGCATCAACGCCTTCAAGTAATTTTGTAAACTATGTTTCTTCCGATACATATTGGTGGCCTATCGGGGGAAGTGAGATTACAAATAATGGTGGCATTGAGATGGCGATAGGCGAACCAACAAGTGTTACTATTTCTAGTAAATTTGGGAGTCGTATACATCCTATTACTAAAAAAAATTCTATGCACTATGGAGTTGATATTGCTGCTACAGAAGGAGTTGCAAATGTAATTGCATCAAAAAGTGGGATTGTAGTATATCCCTCAGGTGGTACAGGTAGTTGTGTAAAAGGTGATACTTCATGTGGTGGAGGATACGGAAATTATGTTGTAATTCAACATAGTGATGGGAATTATACTTTGTACGCGCATATGTATACTGGTTCTATAAGAGTAAAAGCTGGAGATAGTGTTATGCAAGGCCAAGTTATTGGTAAGGTTGGAAGCACTGGAAATTCTACTGGAGGGCATTTGCATTTTGAAGTAAGAGTAGGAGGAAATAATGGGTCTTCTGCACAAGATCCCTTAAACTTTATTTCTGCCGATAGTGCTCGTACTATTTCTGTAAGTTCAAGTTCTTTAATAGAGTTTATTCATAGTTGGGAAGGTACACCTAAGCAAAGTGGAAACGATTATATTGCATTTGATGATGGATATGGAAATGTGACAATTGGATGGGGTATAGTACCAAAATATAATAAAGAAAGATTTAAATCATTAGGTGTTAATCCAGACTCAATAACAGTGGGTTCAAGAGTATCAAAAGATATAGTAGATAAGGTAGAACAAATGGAATTAGAAAGTGCAAGGGATTCAATAGTATCAATGCTTTCTGTTGCAGGAATCAATTTGGAAAGTTATCAAATAGATGCTTTAATTAGTAGAAAATATAATTATAACGTTAATGGTTTTGTTCAAGCCTACAAATCTTATGGTAATACACAGGCATTATATAATAATTATATGTCAAAACCTGTTACTGCTTCTGGTAAATATTCTAAGGGTTTAGTAAGAAGAAGAGAAGCTGAATGGGAATTATTTTCAAATGGTAATTATAAATTAAATAGTTAGGAGATACTTATGAAATTAAAGAAAAGTGATTATAAAATATTATTTATTTGTATTTTATTAGCTGTTATAAGTATTTTCTTAGTTAATTTTAGAAATAAAAATAATCAAGAAGAAAATAAAGAAAATATAAAAAATAAATATAATTTAGTGAAGGATTATTCTAGATTTTTTACAGTTAATTCTTGTATATATAAATATATTGTTTATTTAGAAACAAAAGATTACGATAATTTATTTAAAATTTTAGATCAAAATTATATTAGTAAAAATAATATAAATGAAAATAATCTTTATGATTTTGTTACAAAATTAGATGGAAATTATTCTTATGTTTCTAAAAAAATGTATTATGAAAATTTAAATGATAATTATATAAGATATTATGTGTATGGATATTTATATTTAGAAACTATAGATGGTAGTGAGAAACAAGGAGATTATTATTACATAGTAGATTTAGATATGAATAATCAGCTATTTAGTATAATGCCATATAGTGGAAATATATTTAATGAGGTTTAAATATGGAAAATATTTTAAAAAATAAAAAAATTATATTTATTTGTGTTATAATAATTTTTATATTTACTCTCATATATTATCTTGTCTCAAATGATTATTTTGATAAGGAAAATAATACAAATGAAGAATATACATATTTAAAAAATTATAGTGCAAATGAATTTATACCTATTTATATGACAGAAAGTGATATAGTAAGCAAATATTTAAATGATTTTAAAAATAATATGATTAACAATATTAATGAAGCTTATAATTCATTAAATGAAAACTATAGAAATGCTAAATTTGGGAGTTTAGAAAACTTTATTAGTTATGTAGATGATTATATGAGTTTGGCTTTGTATAGTTTAGAAGTTGATAGATATAGTGTATCAACAATTGATGGTTATAAATATTTTAGGATATATGATAAAAATGATAAATATTATATTTTTAAAGAAATTTCTATAATGGATTATGAAGTTTATTTAGATGATTATACAGTTGAATTAAAGTAAAAATTGGCGGTGATGAAATGGAAAAATATAAGGCTCGAGAAAATTCTTCTTATGATGAAAATAAAAGCAGTGAAGAAATAGAAAAAGAGCAAAAACAAGAATCAACAGCTAAGGCTGTTGATGTTGCCGGAACTATGGCTGCTGATTACTTTACTGGCGGTAAGTTTTCTCAAGCAAAAGATTCTCTTTCTAATATTCCAGTTGTAGGAGATAAAGTAAATGAAGCGTGGAATGACACTGTTAATAAAGTAGCAGAGCCTTTAGCTAAAACCCCTGTTGGAGATATTGCAAAAGGATTAGATGATGTAGGAATCACAGATACAGTAGGGAATAGTTATAAAGCTTTGACAAGTATGAACGGAAATGGTGGTGGTGACGCCACAATTGCAACTAACATGAATAAAAACAATTTAGCTAATAATCTAGGAAGTAATCCAAATAATTCACCATCAGAAGGTGTATCTGATAATGCAATTCCAAGTAATTTAAATATTCAAAATTCCACTGAAGAAAGTGCTGGTTCAAATGAAAGTGTTGCTTCTGGTAAAAGTGATAATATTTTTTCATTTGATATAAGTAGTGTTTTTACAAAAAATTTTAAAATAAAATTACTTTTATGTATAGGAATTCCATTTTTTTTCTTAATGGTAATTCTTGTTTTGGCAAGTGCTAAAGATTATGAAAATTTATTTCTTACAAATACAACAGTTTTGTCTTCAACTTATACAATGGGACAAAATTGTACTACTAGTGAGGTTAATGAGAAGTTAGTTTATGTTGGAGATAAAAGATTAGATGATTTAAAAAATGTCTCTAATGTAGAAAATATTACTTTTCTGACTAGTACGTCAGCTGATTATAATTGGTTATCAAGTACTATAAATTCAGAAATAACAAATAATGATTCAACAAAAAAGATTTATGTATTCTCTATAGGTTATAATGATATATATAATATAAATAATTATTATAGTTACTTTAGTAATTTAATATCATCTAATAATACTATTGACTTTTATTTTTTGTCTATTAATCCAGTAAATGAAAGTATAGTTCAAAACATTTCTAATAGTGATATTTATTCATTCAATCAGCAAATGAAGAATATTTTTTCTAGTAAATTTATTGATACTAATACTAATTTGACATTTAATATTTTAGATGATGGAAGCAGTTATAGTAGTGAAACTAATAAAGCAATACATGATTATGTTACTTCTAATGTTTTATCTACTTCAAATTTATCTTGTTCTGGTGGAAGTATTGGAGACTTGAGCAATTCTAGTATGGCTGGTGGGAGTGCGGAAATTTTGTCTTTAGGAGAATCAATTTTATCTAAAATTGGTCAAGAAAAATTAGATGAATGGAATAGCAAAATAAAAAATGATGTATATTCAAAATTTGGTACTGGAACAGCTCCAGCGTTAGCAGCATATGACTTAATTCAAGGAGCTTTAGATTATGGCTTTGTAGTACCTTATTTATGGGGCGGTGGACATGGTGTGATTTCTGATGGAATAAATGGAAATTGGGGCGCAAGTGCAACTGTTACAGCAAGTGGGTCATCTGCACAACCTGCTGGATCAAAACAAGCCAATGGATTAGATTGTAGTGGCTTTGTTTCTTGGGCTTTAAAAAATGGAGGTTGTACTAATTTTTCTCCAATTATTGGAAGAGAGTTTAGAAATTTAGGTTCCGCTATAAAAGCAAGTGATGCAAAAACTGGAGATGTTGCAGCAAACACTAGTCATGTTATGATAATTTTGAAAAATACTGGTTCGAGTTTAATTGTTGCTGAAGCTAAAGGGAAAAAATATGGTATTCAATTTAATAATTATGATTATTCTCAATTTAATAAATATACTGTAGTAGATATGTCTTCTTATTATTCTCAATATTGTAAAGGATAGATTTTATGAAAAGAATTATATTTTTAATACTGTTATCTTTTATTATTACAGGATGTTCTGCAAATTATAATTTAACTTATGAAGATAATACTTTTAAAGAAAGTATTAATGTTTTAGGAGAAAAAGATATTATTTATGAAAATAATCCATTATCTTATTATATTAATCTTTATTATCAGTCAAATATTTCAATTAATTACTTAGATGATCCAGAACAATTAGCAGAGGGTGATAATTTATCTTCTTTTACATTTTATAATAAAAGTATTGTTGATGATAGTGGAGTATATGGAATAAATCTTAATTATGATTTTTTAGATAGTTCAAGTTATTCTAATACTTATATAGGTCATATACTTTTTGATAAAGTTTTTATAAATGAGTATTATTTAAATGCTAATGGAATAAAAAATATATTTTCAGTTTACCCTTATTTAGAGAAAATAACTATTACTTTTAGTACAGATAAAAAAATTAAAGATACTAATTGTGATGAAGAAAAAAACAACACTTATTATTGGTATATTGATAAAAATAATTATATTGATAAATACATAAATATAAATTTTGATGTAGAAGCTAATAGAAATAATACATATTTAAAAGATGGATATTTTACTGAGGCTTTTATTAACTATTTTCTTTTAATAGTAATAGTAATATTATTAATTATAATTTTAGTTATATATGAGAAGATAAAGAAATCTAATAAATAATTATGGAAAAAATATATTCATTAGTTTATAATATGATATTGAAGGGATGTTTTTATGAAATTTAGGGTCAATTCTAAGGATTTTATTATTTTTATTATATTTTGTGTATTTTTATTGTTTTTATCAAGTATAGCAGTAGTTAATGTTATTGGATTATTAAATGAGGGAGAATTTTATGGATTAAATCCATTTTTAGGGTTTACTCCGAAATATATATTAATAACTCTTTTAGTGTTCTTTTTAGTTTTAATAGCAATATTCTTTAGTGTTTCATCTTATATTTTTGAAAGAGAAAAAGGACATGGGTTTGGATTAAAATTAGATGAAAAAAATGAGAATGGTTATGCAAGATGGGCAAAAGAAAAAGAAATGAAGTCTGCATCTAAAGTTGTTAAGGTTGCAATAGATGACCCTGATTCTAAAGCTGCTGGTACTGTACTTATAAATAATGGTAAAGAAATGTGGGTAGATAATGGAGAAAATCATACTTTAGTAATAGGTGCTACAGGTAGTGGTAAAACTACTAGTGTAGTCGACCCTTTAGTTTATAGTTTAGCAAAAACCAAAGAAAGTATGGTTATAACAGATCCTAAAGGTGAAATTTATAAAAATCATTCTAACTTATTAAGAGCTAGAGGATATGATATAATAGTTCTTAATTTTCGTAATCCTCAGTTAGGTAATTGTTGGAATCCTCTAACATTACCATATCAATTATATAAAGCGGGGAATACTGATAAAGCAACAGAGTTAGTAGATGACGTAGCATTAAATATTTTACAAGATAAGAAAGCGCAAGATCCTTTTTGGGAAAAATCAGCTTCTGACTATTTTGCTGGAGTTACTTTGGGGTTATTTGAAGATGCTAAAGAAGAAGAGATAAATTTAAATTCTATAAATTATGTTACTACTGTTGGAGAAGATAAATTTGGAGCTTCTAATTATATAAAGGAATATTTTAATTTAAAAGGAGAATCAAGTATACCTTATGTATTCGCATCTAATACTATTAATTCTCCTTCAGAAACTAAAGGTGGAATTTTATCAGTCTTTAGGCAAAAAATACGTTTATTTGCAAGTCGTGAACAATTATCCGAAATGCTTTCAAGAAGTGATTTTAATATGCGTGATATTGGTAAACGCCCTACTGCAGTATTTATGGTTATTCATGATGAAAAGACTACTTATCATGCTTTAGCAACTATATTTATAAAACAATGTTATGAAACATTAATTGATGTTGCTCAAGAATCTGGTGGAAAATTACCAGTAAGAACAAATTTTATACTAGATGAATTTGCAAATATGCCTCCTTTAAAAGATGTTACTACAATGGTTACAGCAGCAAGAAGTAGAGCGATAAGATTTACATTTATTATTCAAAATTTCGCTCAGTTAAATGATGTTTATGGTAAAGAAGATGCAGAAACTATAAGAAGTAACTGTGGGAATTTAATTTACCTTTTAACTACTGAACTATCAGCTCTAGAAGAAATTAGTAAATTATGTGGAGAAAAAAAATCAAAAGAAAAGGATAAAACTGCTTCCACTCCATTAGTAACAGTAAGTGATTTACAGAAAATGAAAATGAATGAAGTAATTATTTTAAGATCTAGATCAAATCCTTTTAAAACTAAATTAAAACCAAGTTATGAAATAAATTGGGGAAAAACTTATCCAAAAGCTGAATTTGTTGAACGTACTAAAGGTTCAATAGGATTATTTGATTTAAAAGAATATGTTAATCAGAAAAAGAAGGACTCTATGCCAAATTTTGGAGGCATGCCTAACTTTGGTGGAATGCCAAATTTTGGCGGAGGAATGCCTAATTTTAATCCAGGTATTAATTCAAAACCAAACCTTATTGGGGATAATAATATGCCAGATCCTTTTAAAGAATCAAGTGATTTTGATGTAGATGAATTGCTTAAGAAAATCGATGCAAAAATTGCTGAATTAGAAGAAGAGGAAAAACAAGAAAACGAAAAGAACAATACAGTTGATACTGATAAGAAATTAGATGAAAAAGATGTATCAGATTTTAATCTTGATATTTTAGAGGATATTAATAATGATAATATTGATATTGAAAAAAATAAAAGCAATAATATTAAAAATGATAATTCTGAAAAAACATTTAACGATATATTGAATGAAAATTCTACTGATTTTAAACAGAGTGATATTAAAAAATCTGAACCTGATGAAGTTTTTGAATATGGAAATATTGAAGATGATTCTGATGAAAATATAACTGATGATCAATATTTTGATGACTTTTTTGGAGAATAGAAATTATTAATTAAGTAATATTTAATTTTTTTAAAATAAATAATATGTAAAAAAGAAACTAAAGAATTTCATCAAATCCTTTAGTTTCTTTTTCAATATAAAGTGGTCTTTTTTTTGTTTCAATATAAGTCTTTCCAATATAACATCCAATAATACCAATAAATATTAATTGTAGCCCTCCTAAAAATAATATCATTACTAATAATGATGCATATCCAGGAGTATCTTTTCCAAATAATAAGACTTTTGTAATAATAATTAATATATAAATTAGTGAAAATAAAGATATAATTGCACCAATTATAATAGAAAGTTGTAGTGGTTTTATAGAGTAACTAGTTATTCCAGAAATAGCATATTTAAATTGTTCTCTTTGGTTATATTTACTTTTTCCACTATATCTTTGTTCAACATTATAATACATGTATTCTGTATTAAATCCTACCCATGAAAAAATCCCTTTGGTAAATCTATTGGTTTCTGTCAATTTAATTACAGAGTCCTTAACGTTTTGTCTAAACATTCTAAAATCACTTGCACCATCTATAAAAGATATATCTGATAATCTGTTTATTATGTTATAGAATCTTTTTTTAAAAAATCTATTAAAAAAAGATTCTTTTTTTCTATTTTTCATTATCATTGCTATTTGATCTGTTGTTTGATTTTTTTCTAGATATTCTAACATCTTTATTATATATTTAGGATTTTGTTGTAAGTCAGCATCAATTATGCATGTATATTCACCATTTGCTTTACTTAATCCAGCAAATATTGCAGCATCCTTTCCAAAATTTCTACTTAATGAAATATATTTTATATGTTCCTCATCTTTAGTATATATTTCTTTAATTATATCAATGGTTTTATCAGTCGATCCATCATCAATATAAATTAATTCATATTGTAAATCTTTTAGTGTTTTCACTAGTTCATTATTTAATTTATTAATATTACCTTCTTCATTATATGCAGGTATTATAATACTTAATTTCATTTTTACTCCTTATATATAAAATTATATCATTAATATAATATAGTGTAAATTAAGTTTTTTATAAATAGATAAGATATAAATATTTTATATATTTTTATTAAATTCTAAAAAATATAAAACTCAGAAAAAATGCTCATAAAAAAAAAGAAATTTAGTACTTGCAATTTATAAATCATTAAGGTATAATTGAAATTGTGTTTAACTGGCAAAGATGTGCGAGGTGGCTGATACACTAGGAAGCGTTGCTGACTAGTTATGAGGAAATTCGTAACGGAGCTATGTTTATACAAGATATAAACGAAGGGAGGACATTTGTAAATGTCAAAAGTTAGAATTAGATTAAAAGCTTATGATCATAAAGTACTTGATGATACAGCATCAAAAATTGTAACAACTATAAAAAGAATAGGTGGTACTGTTTCAGGGCCAATTCCTCTTCCTACAGAAATTCAAAAGTATACTGTATTAAGAGCTGTTCACAAATATAAAGATAGCAGAGAACAATTTGAAATGCGTACTCATAAAAGACTTATTGACATAAAAGATCCTAGCAAGGAAGTTATTGATGCTTTAACTCACTTAGATGTTCCAAGTGGTGTTGACATTAAAATTGAAACTAAATAATTGGAGGTAAGAAAATGAAAGGAATCTTAGGACTTAAAGTCGGCATGACTGAAAAGTTTACAAAAGACGGTAGAGTTATCCCTGTTACAGTAATATCTGTTGAACCTAATGTTATTACTCAAATTAAGACTGTTGAAAATGATGGGTATAACGCTATTCAATTAGGCATAGTTGATAAAAAGGAAAAACGTTCTACTAAACCAGAAATAGGACATGCAAAAAAAGCTGGTGCTGCTCCTAAGCGCTTCTTAAAAGAAATAAGAGTTGATGATGTAACTTCTTATGAACTAGGTAGTGCTTTAAAGGCTGACACATTTGAAATTGGAGAAAAGGTTGACGTTACAGGTACTTCTAAAGGTAAAGGTTTTACTGGTGTTATAAAACGTCATAATCAATCTCGTGGACCAGAAACTCATGGATCTAGATATCATAGAAGACCAGGTTCTATGGGAACAATGAGACCAATGAGAGTATTAAAGGGTAAAAAATTAGCAGGACACATGGGATGTGAAACTGTTACTATTCAAAATTTGGAAATTATTGATATTAATTTAGAGGATAATTATATTTTGGTTAGTGGTAATGTTCCTGGAGCAAAGAATTCATTAGTTTTAATAAAATCTACTGTTAAAAATACTAAGAAAGTTGACCCAAAAGATTTGATTAAGTATGAAACAGTAAAAGAAGAAAAGGTTGAAGAAAATATTTCTGAAACTATAGAAGAAACTAAAGAAATCGAGGAAACTACTGAAGCTTAATTCAGTAAGAAAGGAGATTTAAAATGGCAAAATTAGATATTATTAACCTTAATGGTGAAAAAATTAGTGATATTAAACTTAATGATAATATTTGGAATATAGAAACTAATGATATTGTTTTAAAGAAAGCATTAGATTTGCAAATGGCTTCTTTAAGACAAGGAACTCACAAAACAAAAACTCGTTCTGAAGTAAGTGGTGGAGGTAAAAAACCTTACAGACAAAAAGGAACTGGTAATGCGCGTCAAGGAACAATTCGTGCTCCTCATTATAGAGGCGGTGGAATTGTATTTGGAGTTACTCCAAGAAATTATTCATTCAAAATGAATAAAAAGGAAAGAGGACTTGCTATTCGTTCTGCATTAACATATAAAGCTAAGAATAAAGAATTAGTTGTTATAGATAGTTTAGATATGAATAGTAATAAAACTAAAGATATTAAAGATTTAGTTAAAAAATTAAATTTAGCCGGAAAAATATTATTTATTAGCGCTAGTGATGCTGAAAAATTGTATTTAGCTACAAGAAACTTAGGTTATTGTGCTGTTATAATGGCTAATGAAATAAATTGTTATGATATTGTTAATGCTGATACTTTAGTATTAGATGAATCAGCAGTTAAATATATAGAGGAGGTGCTTAAATAATGAATACAGATATTATTATTGCACCAGTTATAACTGAGAAAAGTCAAAATTTATCAAGTAATGGAAAAACATTTGTTTTTAAAGTTGATGAAAGAGCTAATAAAACTCAAATAAAGAATGCTATTGAATCTTTATTTAATGTAAAAGTTACAAGTGTAAATACTTTAAATACTAAAGCTAAAGATAAAAGAGTTGGTAAATACACTGGTAAAACTAAGACTTATAAAAAGGCTATCGTTACTTTAGCTGACGGGTCTACTATAGAAATGTAAGGCGGTGTTTGTATATGGGTATAAGAAAATATAAGCCAACGACTAATGGTCGTAGGGGAATGAGCACTTTAACAAATGATGAAATAACTACTTCTACTCCTGAAAAAAGTTTGTTAGTTAAAAAGACTAAGACTGGTGGTAGAAATAATCAAGGTAGAATGACTGTTCAACATATAGGTGGCGGTGCTAAAAGAAAATATCGTTTAATTGATTTTAAAAGAAATAAGTTTGGTATTCCTGCAAGAGTAACAACTATTGAGTATGATCCAAATCGTAGTGCAAATATTGCTTTATTAACATATAAAGATGGGGAAAAAGCATATATTATTGCACCAAAAGATTTGAAAGTTGGATCAATAGTTGAAAGTGGAGAAATGGTTGACATAAAAATCGGTAATGCTATGCAAATCAAAAATATTCCAGTAGGTACAATAATTCATAATATAGAATTAAAACCTGGCCATGGAGCTGAGCTAGCACGTTCAGCCGGTGCTTCTGCTCAAATTTTGGGACGTGAAGGTAAGTATGTAATGATTCGTCTTCAAAGTGGAGAAACTAGACTTGTATTAGGTAATTGTATGGCAACTGTAGGAGTTGTTGGAAACGAAGATTACGAATTAGTAAATATTGGAAAAGCTGGACGTTCTCGTCATATGGGAATTAGACCTACAAATCGTGGATCTGTTATGAATCCAAATGATCATCCGCATGGTGGTGGAGAAGGGCGTGCTCCAATTGGTAGAAAAGGGCCTGTTACTCCTTGGGGTAAACCAGCTCTTGGATTAAAAACACGTAAAAGTAAGAAAGCTTCTGATAAATTAATTATCAGCAAGAAAAAGAAATAGGAGAGTGTTTAAATGGCAAGAAGTATAAAAAAAGGACCTTTTGTTGATAAAAGCTTAATGAAAAAGGTTAAAAGTTTAAATGAATCTAATAAAAAAGAAGTAGTAAAAACATGGTCTCGTCGTTCAACAATATTTCCTGAATTTGTTGGTCATACAATAGCAGTTCATAATGGAAAAGAATTTATTCCAGTTTATGTAACTGAAGATATGGTTGGACATAAATTAGGTGAATTTGCTCCAACACGTAAATTTGGCGGACATGCAGGACAAAAGTAGGAGGTTGTGATTATGGAAACGTTTGCAATACATAAATCTGCAATGGTAGCTCCAAGAAAAGCTAGAATGACTCTTGATTTGATAAGAGGCAAAAAAGCTACAGTTGCAGTTGACATATTAAAAAATACTAATACTAAATCTAGCAGATTAATAATTAAAGTTCTTAATTCTGCAATAGCTAATGCTACAAATAATTTTAATATGAATTTGGATGATTTAGTAGTTTCTGAATGTTTTATAAATCCTGGACCTGTTTTAAAAAGATCTAAGATTGGATCACGTTCAAAAGTTGATAGAAGAGATAAAAGAACTAGTCATATAACTGTTAAAGTTAGTGATGGAAATAAGGAGGCTTAATTATGGGACAAAAGGTAAATCCTAATGGATTAAGACTTGGTATTAATAAAGATTGGCAAAGTAATTGGTATGCTGACAAGGATTATGCTGTTAAGTTAAATAATGATATTAAAATCCGTGAATATTTATTAAAAGCATTAAATGATGCTGCAGTTAGTTCAATTGATATTGAAAGAAAAAAAGATAAAGTCGAAGTTAAAATTCATACTGCAAAACCTGGAGTTATTATTGGACGCGGTGGAGAAGATATCGAAAAATTAAGAAGTTCTTTAAGAAAAGTTGTTAATGAAGAAATTTATGTAACTATAATTGAAGAAAAAAATCCTGATTTAAACGCTCAATTAGTTGCTGATTCTATTGCTAAACAAATAGAAAATAGAGCTAATTTTCGTAATGTTCAAAAGAAAGCTATAAAAAATACTATGAAAGCAGGTGCTAAAGGTATTAAAACTAGTGTTTCTGGAAGATTAGCAGGTGCAGAAATGGCTCGTACTGAAGGATATACTGAAGGTACAGTTCCATTACATACACTTAGAGCAAATATTGATTATGCTACAAGTGAAGCTAATACAACTTATGGTAAAATAGGTATAAAAGTTTGGATATATAAAGGAGAAATTCTTTCTAAAAAGGTAAAGGAGGCTGATGGTAATGCCACTAATGCCAAAAAGAACTAAATATCGTAAACCTCATAGATTAACTTATGACGGAAAAGCTAAAGGAAATCTAGAATTGCATTTTGGAGATTACGGTCTAGAAGCAAAAGAGGGCGGCTATGTAACTGCCAAGCAAATTGAAGCAGCTCGTGTAGCAATGACTCGTTATATGAAACGTGGAGGAAAAGTTTGGATAAATATATTCCCACATTTAGCTAGAACACAAAAACCTTTAGAAACTCGTCAAGGTAAAGGTAAAGGTAATGTTAATGAATGGGCAGCAGTTGTAAAAAAAGGTAAAATCATGTTTGAAGTTGCTGATGTATCTGAAGAAGTTGCCCGTGAAGCTTTGAGACTTGCTAGTCATAAACTTTGTGTTAAGACTAAGTTTGTAAAGAAAGAAAGTGAGGCTACTAAAGATGAAAACTAGTGAAATAAGAGAAATGTCCGTTGAAGATATTAATAAAAAAATTCTAGAAGATAAGACTGAATTATTTGAATTAAGAATGAAAAAAGCTACTGGTACTCTTGAGAAACCTCATAGAATTAATTATTTAAGAAAAGAAGTAGCAAGATTGAAAACTATTTTAAAAGAAAAAAATGATGGGAGTGAGAAATAATGAAAGAAACTAAAAGAACAGAACTTGTTGGACGTGTTGTAAGTGATAAAAATGATAAGACAATAACTGTTTTAGTTGAAACTCACAGAAAACATCCTTTATACCATAAGATGGTTAAATATTCAAAAAAATATCGTGCTCACGATGAAAAAAATATTGCAAAAGTAGGAGATACAGTCAAGATAGCAATGACTAGACCATTATCAAAGACTAAAAGATATGAATTAGTTAGTGTTATCAAAGAGGCTGTAATCTTATAGGGAGGGTTATTATGATACAACAACAAACTAGATTAAAAGTAGCTGATAACTCTGGAGCTCGTGAACTAATGGTTATTAGAGTATTGGGCGGTAGTAAGAGAAAATATGGCAATATTGGAGATGTAGTTGTAGCTTCTGTAAAAAAAGCTATACCTAATTCAAATGTAAAAAAAGGTAAAGTAGTTAAAGCAGTTATAGTAAGAAGCGTTGAAGGTGTAAGACGTAAAGATGGTTCTTATATAAGATTTGATGATAATGCAGCAATATTAATAAAAGATGATAAAAGTCCAGTAGGAACTCGTGTTTTAGGACCAGTAGCTCGTGAATTACGTGATAGAGATTATATGAAAATTGTTTCACTAGCAAGTGACGTATTATAGGAGGATATATGAAAGTTAAAGTTGGAGATAATGTTAAAATTTTAGCTGGAAAAGACAAGGGTAAAGAAGGCAAAGTTATTTTAACATTAAAGAAAAAAGATAAAGTAATTGTAGAAGGTATAAATATAGTAAAAAAACATATGAAACCTAACAATACTAATGAAACTGGTGGAATTTTAAGCGTTGAAGCACCAATTCATGTATCTAATGTAAAAGTAATTGCTGAAAATTCAAAAAAAGAATCAAAAACAAAAGCTACGAAAAAAACTACAACAAAGAAATCTACTAAGAAAGAAGTAGGTGAAGAAAATGAATAATTTAAAACAATTATATAATGATACTATAAAAAAAGATTTAATGAAAAAATTTAATTATAGTTCTATTATGCAAGTACCTAAATTAGAAAAAATTGTTGTTAATATAGGTGTTGGAGATGCTAGTCATGACTCTAAATTTATAGAAGCAGCTAAAAATGATTTAGAAACAATAACAGGTCAAAAAGCTATAATTACTAAAGCTAAAAAATCTATAGCTGGTTTCAAATTAAGAGAAGGTCAACCTATTGGAGTTAAAGTAACTTTAAGAGGAGAAAACATGTATAATTTTATGGAAAAATTAATTAGAGTTTCTTTACCACGTGTAAGAGATTTTAGAGGAGTTTCTCCAAAAGCTTTTGATGGTTTTGGAAATTATACTTTAGGAATTAAGGAACAGTTAATTTTCCCTGAAATAGAATTTGATAATATAGTAAAATTGAGAGGAATGGATATAGTTTTTGTTACAACTGCAAAAACTAACGAAGAAGCTTATGAATTATTAAGTGGATTTGGAATGCCATTTAGAAAGTAGGTAACGGGTATGGCAAAAACAAGTATGAAAGTAAAAAATAAACGTACACCTAAATTTAAAGTAAGAGCTTATACACGTTGTGAAAGATGTGGACGTCCTCATGGCGTTTTAAGAAAGTTTGGTCTATGCCGTATTTGTTTTAGAGAACTTGCAAATCAAGGACAAATACCAGGTGTTAAGAAATCTAGTTGGTAGAAAGGAAGTTTTGTTATGGTAAATGATAGAATTGCAGATATGCTTACAAGAATTCGTAATGCAAATCAGATGAAATATGATACAGTAGAAATTTTAGGATCTAATATGACTGAAGAAATTTCAAGAATTTTGAAAGCTGAAGGATATATTTCTGATTATAAAGTTTCTAAAAATTCAAATGGTGATAAAATCACATTGAATTTAAAATATACAGAAGGAAAAAAAGAAAGAGTAATTACTGGATTAAAGAGAATTTCAAAACCAGGATTACGTGTTTATGCAAAACATGATGAACTTCCAAAAGTTTTAAATGGATTAGGTATTGCTATTATTTCTACTTCACTTGGAATAATGACTGATAGAGATGCTAGACAAAAAAATCTAGGAGGAGAAGTACTTGCCTATATTTGGTAAGGAAATTAGACTATGAGTAGAATAGGAAATAGAAAAATAAAAATTCCAGAAGGCGTAACTGTAACAATAAATGATAATGTCGTAACAGTTAAAGGCCCAAAAGGAGAATTAGTTAATACTTTTAATAAAGAAATAAATATAAGTGTAGAAGATAATTATGTTATTGTTAAAAGACCAAACGATTTAAAGGAAATTAAAAGTTTACATGGAACTACCAATGCTTTAATATCTAATATGATTACTGGTGTAAGTGTTGGTTTTACAAAAGGACTTGAAATAGTTGGTGTAGGTTATAGATTTAATGTTACTGGAAATAAAATAACTGTTAATGCAGGATTTTCTCATCCAGTAGAGGTTATAGTACCAGCTGATTTGAAAGCTGAATTAATTAGTACTACTGAAATATCTATAAGTGGTATAGATAAACAAAAAGTTTCTGAATTTGCAGCTAATATAAGAAAACTTAGAAAACCAGAACCATATAAAGGTAAAGGTATTAGATTTAAAGGTGAATATATTAGACGTAAAGAAGGAAAAAAGGCAGCTAAATAAGGTAAGGAGATTAATGTATGGTTAAAAATGGTTCAAGAAATGATTTAAGAAAAATAAGACATGCTCGTGTTCGTAATAAAGTTAAAGGAACAGCTGATTGCCCTAGATTAAATGTCTTTAGATCTAATAAACATATTTTTGCTCAAATAATCGATGACGATAAAGGGATTACCTTAGTTAGTTCATCAAGCGTAGAGCTAAAGATAAATAATGGTGGAAATGTTGAGGGAGCTAAGGCTGTTGGAAAAGATATTGCAGAAAAGGCAAAAAAATCTTCTATTACTAAAGTAGTTTTCGATAGAGGTGGATATCTTTATCAAGGACGAGTTGAAGCTTTAGCTGACGCAGCTCGTGAAAACGGTTTAGAATTTTAGGTAGGAGGAGATTTATATGGCAAGAAATGAAAAAAATGTAGATTCTAAGAAAAAACTTCTTGAAGAGAGAGTTGTATCTATTTCTCGTGTAACTAAAGTTACTAAAGGAGGACGTCATTTCCGTTTCTCAGCTACAATGGCTGTTGGTGATGGAAAAGGGCTTGTTGGAATCGGAACTGGAAAAGCTAATGAAGTTCCAGAAGCAATAAAAAAAGCAATTCAAGCAGCTAATAAAAATCTTTGCAAAGTTTCTATTATTGATAATAGAACTATATCTCATGATGCTACTGGAATATGTGGTAAAGCAAAAGTTTTAATTAAACCTGCTAAAGAAGGTACTGGTGTTATTGCTGGTGGAGCTGTTCGTGTAATTTTAGAGTTAGCTGGAATTAAAGATATTGTTTCTAAATCTTTAGGTTCTAATACAAAAGTTAATGTGGCAAAAGCAACATTAGAAGCTTTAAAATCAGTTCGTACTGCTGAACAAATTGCGGAATTACGTGGTAAGAAAGTTGAGGAGTTATAATATGAAATTAGAAAATTTATGCGCTACTCCAGAAGCTAAATCAAGAAAAAGAGTTGGTCGTGGACCAGGATCAGGAATGGGAAAAACTTCAACTCGTGGAGAAAATGGACAAAAGTCTAGAAGTGGAGCAAGCATTTCTGCTTGGTTTGAAGGTGGACAAAGTCCTTTATATAGAAGAATTCCTAAAAGAGGTTTTAATAATACTAGATTCAGAATTGAATATGCTACTATTAATTTAAGCGATCTTAATAAATTTAATGATGGAGACGTTGTTACTCCTGAATTATTAAAAGAACGTGGAATTGTAAAAAAACAACTTTGTGGAATTAAAATACTTGGTAATGGTACTTTAGAAAAAAAATTGACTGTAAGAGCAAATAGATTTTCATCTTCTGCTGTTACAAAAATAGAGAGTGCTGGCGGAACTGCTGAGGTGATTTAGATGTTTTCTAATCTAAAAGGATTATTTAGTCCTACAAATAAAGATTTGAGAAAGCGAATTTTATTTACCTTAGCTATTCTGGCTATATTTTCAATAGGTACTAATATAGTTGTACCAGGAGCTAAGGTAATTACAACTGATTTAGGTTTTTTAGAATTACTTAACTTAATGAGTGGTGGTAGCTTAAAGTCATTTTCTATATTTGCTTTAGGTGTTATGCCTTATATTTCTGCATCTATAATAACTCAATTATTACAGATGGATATAATTCCTTATTTTAAAGAACTTAAAGAACAGGGAGCTACTGGTAGACAAAAAATTAATAGAATTAATAGATACTTGGGTATATTGTTTGCATTTATTCAAGGATACATTTTTAGTTTTGCATATTTAAAAGGATATGGGTCATTTACTGTTTTAAAAACAACTTTGATTTTAACTGCAGGTAGTTCTTTAGTAATTTGGATGGCAGATCAAATTACTAATAAGGGTATTGGTAATGGTATGTCACTTATCATAATGGCAGGAATTGTTGAACAATTGCCAAATGTGTTTATAACAGCGTTTAATGATTTAATATTACAAGGAAATTTTAGTACTGCTGCAGGAATAAGTTTATTTATATTATTTGTAATAGTATATATTTTAATACTTGTTGGAGTAATATTTATTGAGTCAGCTCAAAGAAGAATACCTATACAATATAGTAATAGAACAAGTACTGCTTATACTAAAGAACAATCATATATTCCTATAAAATTAAATTCAGCAAGTGTTATGCCTGTAATATTTGCATCTGCATTGATAGGGATTCCTTCTTTAATAGCACAAGTAATAAAAAATGAAGCATTTAAAAATTTTGTAAATAATTATATAAATTACACTACTTTAACGGGATTTATTCTTTATATAGTATTAATATTTGTTTTCGGTTATGTTTATACATTAATGGAACTAAATCCTGATGAAATGAGTGAAAATTTAGATAAAAATAGAAGTTATATACCTGGTATTACACCTGGGAAAAAAACAAGTGCTTATTTAAAATATATAATTACAAGACTTACAACTGTTGGTTCTATATTTTTGATAGTTGTTGCCTCTTTACCAATATTAATGTCAAAAATTCCTAATTTATCTAGTTCAGTTACTTTAGGAGGAACAGGTTTACTAATAGTTGTAGGAGTCGCATTAGAAACATTCAAACAATTAGAAAGTTCTATAATTAGTAGAAATTATGCTAATACTAGAAAGAGACGTAGAAGATAATGAAAAATATTATAATTTATGGAGCTCCTGCTGCTGGAAAAGGTACAGTATCAGAAAGCTTAGTAGAAAAATATAAATATAATCATATATCTACAGGTCAAATATTTAGAGATTTAAATGATAATGATGAATTTAGCAAACATATAAAAGAAATTATTGCAAAAGGTAATCTTGTTGATGATGAGACTACAACAAAATTATTAAAACTACATTTAGATAAAACAGATAAAAAAAATATATTATTAGATGGTTTTCCAAGAAATATTAATCAAGTAAAACTATTAGATACTTTTTTTGAAAATTATATAATTATTAATTTGAATGTAGATGAAGATGTCGCAATAAAAAGAACTTTAGGAAGGGTATCTTGTCCTAAATGTGGTAAAATATATAATAAATATAATATAAATAAAAAACCTAAAGTAGATAATATTTGTGATAATTGTAATATTGCTTTAGTTAGCAGAAGTGATGATAATGAAGAAGCTTTTAAGGCAAGGTATTCAGCTTATATTAATAACTGTGAATCAATATTTAATTATTATAAAGAAAAAAATATATTATATACTATTGATAGTAATAAAACTCCAGGAGAAGTTTTTAAAGATATTGAGAGTATTATTACTAAATTGTAATAGAGAAAGTGATTAAATGGTAACTATTAAAACTGAAGAAGAAATAGAAAAGATGAAGAAAGCTGGGCATGTTAATTATTTAACACATCAGTATTTAAAATCTTTGATAAAACCTGGAATAACAACTCAATATTTAAATGATGAAGCTGATAAATTTATTAGAAATCATGGTGGGACTCCAGGATTTCTAAACTTATATGGGTATCCAGCAAGTATTTGTATTTCAATTAATGAAGAAGTAGTTCACGGAATTCCTGGAGAAAGAGTATTAAAAGAAGGAGATATTGTTTCTTTAGATATTGGAGTAGTTATTGATGGATATCATTCTGATTCTGCTTGGACATATCCAGTAGGTAAAATTAGTAAGGAAAAAGAATATTTATTACATCATACTGAAAAAGCCTTATTTACGGGGCTTAAAGAGATTAAAGATGGTGCCAAATTAGGAAATGTAGGAGCAAGAATCGAGCAATATGCAAAAAAACATAATCTTGGAGTTGTACAAGAGTTAGTTGGACATGGAGTTGGAACTTCTTTGCATGAAGATCCAGATGTTCCGAATTATGGAAAGTATAATACAGGATTAACTTTAAAATCTGGAATGACATTGGCTGTTGAACCGATGTTAAATTTAGGTACTAGAAAAATTTATGTACTTGAAGACGATTGGACAATTGTAACTAGAGATAGTAGACCGAGCGCTCATTTTGAGCATACAATTGTTGTTCGTGATGATGGGTACGAAATATTAACAGGAGAGTGAAAAAGTGGCTAAAAAAGTAGCTAAAACTGCTAAAAAGGCATATAGTGCCAAAAAGGCAGTTAAAACTAAGGAAACTGCTATTGAAGTTGATGGTAAAGTAATAGATATTATCAAAGATGAATATAGAGTTGAATTAGATAATGGTTTTACTGTAACAGCTCACGTTTCTGGTAAAATACGAATGAATATGATTCGTGTCTTACCGGGTGATAGAGTTACAGTAGAATTTTCACCATATGATTTAACACGTGGGCGTATAACTTATAGAAAGTAGTGGAGGAGATATTATGAAAGTTAGACCATCAGTAAAGCCGATTTGTGCTAAATGTAGAATAATTAGAAGAAAAGGAAAAGTCTTAGTTATTTGTGAAAATCCAAAACATAAACAAAGACAAGGTTAATAGGAGGTAAATAATGGCACGTATTAAAAATATTGAATTACCAAAGGATAAAAATATTCAAACAGGGCTTACTAGTATTTATGGTATTGGTAGAAGTTTAGCAAAAACTATTTGCGATAATGCTAACGTAGATTGTGGTAAAAAGGTTAAAGATTTGACTGAACAAGAAGAAGCTGCTTTACGTAAAGAAGTAGATAAACATTTAGTTGAAGGCGAACTTCGTAGAGAAGTAAGTATGAATATAAAAAATAAAATGGAAATTGGTTGTTACCAAGGATTGAGACATAAAAAAGGTTTACCAGTTCGTGGACAAAGAACTAATAGAAATGCTAGAACTCGTAAAGGTAAAGGAAAAGTAGTTGCTAACAAGAAAAAAGTTGGTAAGTAGAATATTGGAGGTTAAAAAATGGCTTATAATAGAAGAAAAAGAAAAATTAAGAAAAATATTCCAGAAGGTCAAGCACATATTCATTCAACATATAATAATACAGTTGTATCAATTACAGATACTAACGGAAATGTAATAAGTTGGGCTTCTGCTGGAACTATTGGATATAAAGGTTCCAAAAAGAAAACACCTTTTGCTGCAGGAATGGCTGCTGAACAAGCAGGGCGTGCTGCGTCAGAAGCAGGTGTAAAAAAGGTTGAAGTATTTGTTAGAGGAATGGGTGCTGGTCGTGAAAACGCAATACGTTCATTGCAAACTGCTGGGCTTGAAATAACAGCAATTAATGATGAGACACCAGTTCCACATAATGGTTGTAGACCACCTAAACGTCCAAGAAATTAAGGAGGAAATACTTATGAATTTCGAAAAACCAGAATATAAAATAACTGAATATGTTGAGAAAGATAGTTATGGAAAATTTGAACTAGAGCCTCTTGAAAGAGGATTTGGTACTACTATTGGAAACGCCTTAAGGAGAGTTATGCTTTCAAGCTTGCCAGGAAGTGCAATTACTAGTGTAAAAATTGATGGAGTATTACATGAATTTCAAAAAATAGATGGTATAAGAGAAGATGTAACTTCTATAATAATAAGTTTAAAAAGTTTAGTATTAAAGAATCATACAAAAGAAAATAAGACTATGAGATTAGTCGCTAATACTGAAGGTGCAGTTACTGCTAGTATGATTGATCATGATGCGGATATTGAAATTATCAATCCAGATTTAGTTATTTGTAATTTAGTTAAAGGTGGAAAAATTGATATTGAAATGACTGTAGGAAACGGTAGAGGTTATGTTGATGCTAAACAAAATAAAGAATTATTAGATAATGCTAACGTTATTGGAGTTATTCCAATAGATTCACTATATTCTCCAATAGAAAGAGTATCTTATGAAGTTGAAAGTGCTCGTGTTGGACAAAATGAAAATTTTGATAAATTAATAATGAATATTTATACTAATGGAGCTATTACTCCAGAAGAAGCAATGGCACTATCTTCAAAAATTCTAATTGAACATTTACAGATAGTAGCAGATTTGAATCAAATTTCAGATATTACTGGTATTATTGCAGAAAAGAAAGTGGATACAATTACTAAAACATTAGAAACTCCAATAGAAGAAATAGAGTTTAGTGTCAGAGCATATAATTGTTTAAAAAGAGCTGGAATCAATACAATGCAAGATTTGATTGATAAAAAAGAAATCGAAGTTACAAAGATACGTAATTTAGGAAAAAAATCTCTAAAAGAGGTAATTGATAAAGTAAAAGAAATGGGACTTAAGTTCCATGAGTAATTAAGGAGTGAAATTATGGCATATAGAAAACTAGGGAGAGAATCTCGTATAAGAAGAAGTATATTAGCTGGTATAACTAAAGACGTTATAAATAATGGATATGTTATAACAACTGAAGCTAGAGCTAAAGAAGCACGTAAGTTTATTGATAAAATGATTACTTATGGAAAAAATGGTTCTTTAATATCTAGAAGACAAGCTTTAGCTTTCTTACACAATGATAAAATAGTAGTTAGTAAAGTTTTTAATGAACTAGCTTCTAAGTATAAAGATCGTAATGGTGGATATACTCGTATAATAAAATTAAAAGAAAGAGTTGGAGACGACGCTTTAATGGTGAAACTTGAATTAGTTTAATTCAAGTTTTTATATAAAAAATTTTGGATTATTTATTTGAGTATAATTTTTTTTAGTAGAAATTAATCTTGAAAGTCTTTTATTATTAGCAATTTTTGATACTTTAGGTTCATTTTTTATTTGTTTATTAACTTTCATTAAATTCATTATATTTTTTAAA
>CAYQJD010000008.1:13968-31802 GCA_964417835.1 uncultured Muribaculaceae bacterium | reverse complement strand
ATGAAAATTATACCATTAATTAATGAATTTACGAATACTTTTAATGAAACTTTTAGTAAAAATTAACTCCTTTAAATTTAGAAAGTAAAATTAGAGATGTTGGTGATTCTTTTACTTTAAAACTGTATGAGTCTTTTCTTAACTACTTTGATTCTCAATTTAAAAATAGTAAAGAAAGAAAAAAAGAATATAATATTAAACAAACTAGAAAAAGAACTAACATCAATCAGATATATGTAATTTTAAAAAAATAGATATTAACTATCTATTCCATCTATCTTACAATTAACTTAAGTTATAAATCTATTTTTTTGGTTAAAAATCCCTACATTTATATACACTAACATATACCAATTTTTGGTAAAAAAAGAAATACTTTTGTATTTCACTATAATTTATAATTATAATCAGTAGGAATTTCAAGTTTAATACCTGTAAATACTGATGTATCGTTAGCTAACTCTTTTATATTATCAAAATCACTACTTATTCCATTAGCAACTAAATACTTATCTATCGCATATTTATTATAATAATATATTGCTTCCCAATTATCTTTACTTGGATATACTTTTTCAGCAATATTCATTAATGATTCACCTTCTGAAAGAACATATGATACAGAGCTGACCTCTTCTGTTTCTTCCTCAACCTCCTCTTCTTTAAATTCAGGCTCTTCTAATGGTTGAGATTCTTCTACGTCCTCATTTTTTTCATTATCAGAATTTATATCATTATCAATATTTTCCATATTATCTTTAATTGATATGTCAGCTTCTTCTATAGCGTTAGAATCCTCAATTTTAGATTCATTATCTTCTTTACTAATTTCTTCAAAAATATTTTTTTCTAAAGAAGTTTCAACTTTTTTACATAATCCTAGCTCATCAAATACATTTTCTAAAATTTTATAAGCTTCTTCTATATCAATACTATTTGCTTTTGGGTAAGCTTCTAAAACTGCTTTCTTTTTATCAGTATATTTCTTTATTTCTAATTCTCTATTGCTAATTTTTTTCTGACAAAATTCTATATTTTCACGTACTGATAGTTCTAAATTTTCTAATATAGAGCCAAATTCCAATGATAAATTATCTAAATCATTATTAATTTCTTTTTTATTAAAATTTGGTATATTAAAATCAACATCACTATTTTGTGCCATTAAATATTCTTTTTCTATTAATAATGGTGTATTTTCACTAATTAATTGGTTTAAGATTTCATTCAAATCATTCTGTCTAATATTATTATTTTCTATTTCATTTTGACAATCAATTATTTTTGAGGGGTCAGAAGTATTAAAGATTTCCTCTTTTAATTGTGAAAGTGTATCTTCCACTTGAGAGATTTTTTCTTGATACTCTTTTATTTTTTTTTCATTTTCTGTTATTAAACTTTCTAATTCTTCTAATCTATTAGAATCACCATCTATTTTATTTATTAACTTTTTATATTTTGATATCCTATTTATATATTCTTCATCAATATTTTGTTCCCTTAAAATATCAACCATTTCTTCATTTAATCCATTAATTTCTTTGTTATATTTATCTATTTCATTATCATATTTTTTTATTTGATTTAAAGCAAGTAAATTTTCTAAAGCTGACTTTTCTAATTCATTACCAAATAGCAATTCACTCATATTTATAATTCCTCTCTATTCTAAATGTATTATATCATATAAATTTCTTTTTTCAAGAAATAAAGTATAAAAATATTAAATTTGTTAATAATAAGATGTGGAGGGATATAAATGAAAAACGTACCAAATATAATTAGCACTAAAGATTTAGCATATATAGAAGACATGCTAAACTGGAAATTTATTTTAATAAAAAAAATAAATAATTATCTAAATAATATTGAGGATAAAGATGTCAAAAATGTACTAGAAAAAGCTTATGAAGAATTAATAAAAGGATATAATGATATATTAAATTGTTTAGAATAGGAGAATATTATGGGAGAAATTATAAAAAATGAAGAAATAAAAGTTCCAAAAAATTGTTACATGAATGAATCAGATATTTTAAATGATATTTTAATATCTTATAAACATTTAGTAACAAGTTATGGAATCGCATTAAATGAAGCAAGTAATAAAAAAATTTATAAACTATTTATGAATAATTTTCAAACAATTAGTAATATGCAAGCAGAATTGTTTGAATGCGCATTTAAAAAAGGTTGGTATCAACTTGAAAGTGCTGAACCAGTCAAAATAAATCAAACATATAAAAAATATCAAAAAAAAGTTGATGAATTTTCTTGTGACTTTGAGTCAAAAGAATAAAAAAGCCAGAATTTGGCTTTTTTAATTAATTTTTTATTTCTTTGACTAATAATAAAAGATTCTAAATCATCTTTAAAAGGCATTCCATCTTGAGCAGACTTAATTTGAATTTTTAATTATGCTTTTTCCTATGTAATTTCTGCCAACACGAGATATTAATGTTGTCTTGCCTGCTCTAGCTGCAGCTACTGCTTGATTAGCACCTTTACCACCTGGTGCCTTTAAATTAGGATATTTATTATAAGTGCCATCTGGATTTTGATAAAATATTCGAGCTATAGCACACCCACTAAACACGCAAATATCATGTTTCATAATCATCTTTCTTTCCATTTTTATTATATCATTATAATTAATATGTAAATTATGTATGTTTCCCATGAATTAATTATGACAAAATAAAAAACATCTAATTAGATGTTTATTCTCAAAAGTGGCGCCCGTTGTAGGACTCGAACCTACGACCTAACGGTTAACAGCCGTGCGCTCTACCGACTGAGCTAAACGGGCATTCTTTTGGAGCGGGTGATGGGAATCGAACCCACGTTATCAGCTTGGAAGGCTGAAGCTCTACCATTAAACTACACCCGCATTAGTAGGCAATTTAAATTATATCATAGATTATTCAAATTGCAATACTTTTTTTCATATTTTATCAATTTTTTAGCAATGTTAGGGATACTTTATGTTTTTCCAAAGAAATATCATCAACATAACAAGTTATAATATCACCCACCGAAACAATATCATTTGGATCCTTAACAAAAGATTTACTCATTTTTGATATATGGAGTAGCCCATCATCATGTAATCCGATATCTATAAAAGCCCCAAATGAAGCAACATTTCTTACTGTACCTTTCAACTCCATTCCTATTTTTAAATCTTCTATTGTTAAAATATTACTTTTTAATATTGGTGAATCAACTTCTGAACGGGGATCTAAGCCAGGATTCAATAACTCTTTTATTATATCTTGTATAGTATAAATATCAACATTCAAATATTCTGCTAAACTATTGACATTTATTTTTTTTAAAGATTCTTTAAATTGTTCTGTATTAATATTTTTTATATCTAAATTAGTTATTGATAAAATTTTATTAGTTATTTCGTAACTTTCAGGATGAATTCCTGTATTATCTAACGGATTATCTCCATTATTAATTCTTAAAAAGCCTACTGATTGCTCATAAACTTTATCTGTTAAACCAATTTTTTTTAGTTCTTCTCTAGATTTTATTAAGTTTTTTTCTTTATACTTAATTATTTTATTAATATATGTAGTACTTAATCCAGAAATATATTTAAGAATACTTGCACTCGCAGTGTTTATATTAACTCCTACTTCATTTACTATTTTAGATACTGTAAAGTCTAAGTTTTCACCCAATTTCTTTTGATTAACATCATGTTGATATTCTCCAATACCAATGCTCTTAGGATCTATTTTTACCAATTCACTTAAAGGATCTTGAACACGTCTTCCAATACTTACTGCACTTCTTTCTTGAACTTCAAATGTAGGAAATTCTTTTTGAGCTAACTTTGATGCAGAGTAAACTGATGCTCCAGCTTCAGATACAATTGTATAATAAACATTTTTCAAATCTTTGCATATAGAAGAAACTAATTCCTCACTTTCACGAGATGCTGTACCATTACCAATTGCTATTAAGTTTAAATTATATTTTTCTATTAGCTCTTTAATTTTTTTTGTAGCACCTTGTTTATCATTTTTTGGTTCATGCGGGTATATTACATCTATATGTAATACATTACCTTGCTCATCTAGACAAGCTAATTTACAACCAGTTCTAAATGCTGGATCAAAGCCTAAAACTCTATATCCTTTTAGTGGACGGGTCATAAGAAGATTTTCTAAATTCACTCCAAAAATATCTATTGCTTTATCGGAAGCAAATTCTGTAATTTCTGATCTGATTTCTCTTTCTATACTTGGTAATATTAGTCTTTTTAAACTATCCTTAATTGAATTTTTTACAATATCAACCACATAAGAATTATTATTTTTTATTAATTTGTTTTCTAAAAAAGATATCAGTTCATTTTTATTATAATCCAAATTCACTGATAGTATACCTTCTTTTTCTCCTCTATTTATTGCAAGTACTCTATAACTTTTCATGTACTTTATAGAATCTTTAAAATCATAGTATATTTCGTACGTTTTATTTTTATCTATTATACCTTTTTTTATTTTACTTATTATAAGCCCAGTATTAAAAATTTTATTTCTTATATATTTTCTATAATAAGCATTATCACTAATATATTCACTTATTATATACCCTGCATTTTCTATTGCAACAGATTGTTCCATTTTAAACGGTGCACATAGTTTTTCTAAATTACCTTCTGTTGGAAAAGACATGATTTTCTTAGCAAGAGGTTCTAGCCCCATTTTTATTGCTTCACTTGCTTTAGTTTTTTTCTTTTCTTTAAAAGGCCTATATAAATCTTCTACCTCTGTTAATTTTTGGCATTTTAATATATTGTCTTTTAACTCATCAGTTAACAAACCTTTTTCATCTATTAATCTAATAACAGTTTCTTTTCTTTCTAATAGATTCTTTTGAGAATTATAAGAATCACTTATACTTTTTATTTGGTTTTCATCTAACGCTCCTGTTGCTTCTTTTCTATATCTAGCTATAAAAGGTATAGTTGCGCCCTCGCTTAACAAGTTAAGTGTAGCCTCTATTTGCGTCTTTTTTATATTTAGTTTTTTTACTAATTCATTAATTACTATATCGTACATTTTAACACTCCATCTTTAATAATTATATATTAAGATTTAATTATATTCAAAGAAAAAACGAAAGATTAATTTCGTTTAGTAAATCTTTATAATTTCTATTACATTTTTTGAATTTTCATAAAACCCTATAGTTAATTTATCATTATTTGATATAAATGGTAAGTTTTCGTTCAATTTAATAGAAACTCTAAATCTATTGTTATCTTCATCTTTTATATAGTAATAAGTATTTCCATCTATTATTGCAGTTGAAATACCTTTAACTATTATTTCTTTCTTTATCAAAATATCTTCTAAAATTTCATCAGCATAACTATTTAAATAATTTTGAGCAGCTTTTTCTATGCCTTGAGAAGCATCAGTAACCACAACCTTTTGATAATCGGCTACATCAATAAATCCATACATTTTAACTAATCCAGCTGCATCTTTTAAACTAACAAGATATGTTGCTTTATTATTAAGATTGATTAAAAGCGGAAATGTTGATGCATATTTCATTTGTTGAACTTGTCCTTCTGCAGAACTCATTTCACTATATTCTTCTGCTCCAGCCATTTCATAAAAGGTAGTTTCCCCAGTTTTCATATTAGTTAAGATAAAACCTAGGTTTGATTCGTCAGACAATACTGATGTAATACCAGTATATAAATATATATCATCGTTCATAGCTAAATAATTACATCCTTCAGTTGTATTTACTACTTTTTTTTGACCAAATATACTATTTAAAAAACCTCCCTTATAAGTTTCCCAATGATCAACTTGTTCAATAATAAGATCTGAATCATATGCATTATCAACCAACGAAAGAATATCGTTTTTATTATATTTTTTTGATTCTCCTGAAATTGGGTTTAAAATAATAACACCTGTTATTTTTGTTTTCAAACCTACACCAGTATATTTATATGTTGGAACTATCCAATAAGGATTACCATCATTATCAATCTCAAACTTCAAACTCCCAAATATAGTGGTAGGATATTTAAATCTTAATTTACGATATAAATTTTCATTAAAATAAGCACTGGCATATATTTCATACCATTATTTAACTTTATAAGTTTTGATTCTCCATTTACTGAATTAACCGTTATATATCCTTTTACCCCATCTTTTCTATTTGATACCCCTTTGATAAAATCTGCATATTCTAATGGTGTTACTCTTAATATCTCATTATTATAATTAATCTGTGTGTATTGATCTGAAACATAATACTGACTTACTAACTCACTCATCTGTCCCATAACTCTATCACCAAGTTTTTCACTTGAATTTCTGTCTAAAAGTGATAAAGATTTAAAATCAACCGCCTTAATATCTTCAGTAAAGCTACCAGTTTCATCAACCACAATTCTTTTTGCATAACTTGATGCATTAAATATAGGAGAACAAAAGAAATTTATAAAAATTATACTAATAAATATTACACAAATAGATATGATTGGCACCATCAATAATTTTGGAAACTCAAAAAAACTCATTTTAAAATATTTTATATTCTTTAATATTGCTATGCTCATACTCTCTTATAATTATTCTAGCATAATTATATACAAAATGATATTATATTTAAGGTGAATTGCATGTTTAAAAATACTTTAGATAATAAAAGATATTATACTTTGAATTATTTTTATAAAAAAAACTTTGGATGCAAAGTATTTAAAGTTAGTTTAAATGCTGGATTTAGTTGTCCTAATAAAGATGGTAAAGTAGGATATGGAGGATGTATATTTTGTTCAAAACTTGGAAGTGGAGACTTTGCTGGTAATAAATCTAAAGATTTAGTTACTCAATTTAATGACGTGAAAAAAATAATGTTAAAAAAATGGCCTAATGCTAAATACATTGGATATTTTCAAGCAAACACAAATACTTATGGTAATGTAAAAGATTTAAAGGAAAAATATGAAAGTATATTAAAATTAGAAAATGTTATTGGATTAAATATTGCTACTAGATGTGATGCTTTTACTAATGAGATTTATGATTATCTAGAAGAATTAAATAAAAAAACTTTTTTAACTATTGAATTAGGGTTACAATCAATGCACAATAAAACTCTTTTATTAATAAACCGAGGACATGACTTAGAAAGTTTTGAAAAATGCTTTAAAGAACTTAAAAAACGAAATATAAGAGTTGTTGTACACATTATAAATGGTTTACCGGGAGAAACAAAAGAAATGATGATAGAAACTACAAAATATTTAAATGAAATAGGCATAGATGGTATTAAAATTCATATGTTACATATCATAAAAAATACTAAATTAGCTGATATTTTTTATGAAAAACAATTTCATATTTTAACTCAAAAAGAATACATAGATATAGTTATAAATCAACTAGAAACTCTTAATGAAAATATAGTAATAAATAGAATTACTGGAGACCCTGTTAAAGAGGATTTAATTGAACCTCTTTGGCTTTTAAAAAAATTTTGTATATTAAATGATATAGATAAAGAAATGGTGAAACGAAATTCTTATCAAGGCAAAAAAAGTATATAATATACTTTTTATTTTAAAACTTTAAGAAGTTTCACTTAAATCAACCTTTTCTTTATCTAACATGTCCTTAAAATCGATTTTAAATTTTTCTATATCTTTTTTCTTGGCATCAGGGTAAATATTATTTGCATTAAGAATAGCTTTATAAATATGTTTCATCTTAACTTCTTTTTCATTTTCAAATACCGCATAACTAAAAGCACTTGAAATTATTGTCAAGCAAATATCAGGATATCTGCTTGATATTTCATAAACTCTTTTATATTCGCTAGTCATGTCGACTATAAAAGAAAATATTCTTTCTTTTTGAAAATCTGTATAATTTAATTTTACACCCATTTTCTTTTCAAATTTTGGATAAGTTCCAAGCAAAATTTTTATAACAGTTTCTCTATTAGCTTCTTCTATGTCTATTTTAATAAATCTTCTTAAAAAGGCTCTATCTCTCAAAATATATGCTTCATATTCCTCGGTTGTTGTTGCTCCAATCATTTTTATTGTGCCTCTATCTAGTGCCGGCTTTAACATATTTGCAAAGTCAATGTTATTATTGCTCGTCTGTTTATTCACTAAAAGATGTACTTCGTCAATAAATAAAATTGTATTAACTTCTTTTTTTAACTCTTGAATTAAAAGTTCAATTCTATTTTCGCTTTGTAATCCATTTACAGTGTTTCCCAGTAAACTTGTAATATTAATTTTAACTATTTTCCATCCCTTTAATGCATCTGGAACTGAACCATTTTGTATTTTATAACTCAATCCTTCAACAAGTGCAGTCTTACCTATTCCAGGCTTGCCAATAAGAAGTGCGCCTTTATCAAGTGTAAGTAAAGCAAGTATCATTTTATTAATTTCATCTTCTCTGCCTATAGCAGGATCAGTAATATATTCTTTTTTTGTTAACTCTTCTCCATAATTTTTTATAATACTAAAATCATTCATTGGTTCTTTTGATTCAGAATATTCATTAATGTTTAGAGTTTCTAATCCATTATTTTCAACATTTAAAATTTCTAGTGTTTCATCATTCATAAAAAAACCCTTTCTGTATAAAATTATAACATAAATATATAATTCTTAAAACAGAAAGAGTGATTATGTGCTTATAGAAATATATGGATTAATTTTTAGCATTATATTAGGTACTTTAGGGCATTTTCTCTATGAATGGACAAACAAAAGTAAGTTTATTGGGTATTTCTTTGCAACTAATGAAAGTATTTGGCAACATTTAAAGCTAGGGATTTCTCCAATTTTATTGTGGACAATTATAGAATTATTAACATTTAATTTTGATGGATTATTTTTTTCTAAATTTATAAGCATATTTATATTTACTGCTTCTTTATTAATCATGTATTACGCTTATAAAGCATTAATTAAAAAAGATATTTTATTTTTAGATATTTTAATTTTTTACATTTCACTTTTCCTTGCTTACTTTACTTCGATAAAATTGTTATCGTTTAATATAAACAATATAATATTAAATTTATTAGGTTTTTTGGGATTATGTTCAATATTTTTTATATATAAAAAATTTAATAATTTATACTAAATTAATATTATAATTTTAATAATCTCTTATTATTTCCTCCCATTACTTCATAACAATCATGAGTCATTATAAAAGCATTAGAATCAATATCAAGAATTAAATTTTTAAATCTATAATACTCTCTACTTGTAACCACACAAAAAATAGTTTTTCTTTTTTTTAAATCGACTCCCCCAGTAGATTCTAAAATACTATATCCAATATTAAATTCTTTTTCAAGAAATCGCTCTAAATGATCAATATGTTTAGATTTAATAATGCATAATTTTGAATCACTATTTCCTAACATTATAAAATCAACAATTTTATTATCTATTATTAGAGCAAAAATTGCATAAATAGATTGAGATATTCCAAAAACACATGCAGCAGTGAATATAATTAAAATATTTATATAGTTTCCTGCTGTTCCAACAGAAGTTTTGGCATATTTACATATTATTTGATTTATAATATCTGTTCCACCAGTAGAATATCCTACTTTATATATTAATCCTAAAAAAGTTGAATATATAATACAAGCAAATAAAATGGTAAACATATAACTTGAAAATTCTATATTTATATATTTCGAAATAGGTTCAGTTATACTGACAAATATTGGATAATTTATAGCACAAAAAACGTTTTTCATAGCTTCTTTTTTACCAACAATAATAAAACTTATTATAAGCATAATAATTGTTGATAACATTAGAAATACACTGGTATTTAAACCACAAACTTTTTTAAAAACTATAGCAAGTCCACTCATACCACCTATTACTAAACTATGTTTTACAAAAAAAACATTATATGTTAAAGCAACAATAAAACAAGAGACAAAATAAATTATTAGACGTTTAATTTTATTACTATGTTGAACTCTATTAAGAATACTTTTTTTTGAAAAAATATTTAATATTTTCATAGTATCACCATTTTAATTTTATAATATGCCTTTTATTTTTTCAAGTTAAATATTTTTATATAAAAAAAGTACAATAATTGTACTTTTTTTATTATTCTATAATTTCAGAAACAGTTCCTGCTCCAACAGTACGTCCACCCTCACGGATTGAGAATTTAGTACCATTTTCAAGAGCAACTGTGCTAATTAATTCTACAGTCATATCTACATTATCTCCAGGCATAACCATTTCAACACCAGCTGGTAATTCAATAACACCTGTAACATCAGTAGTTCTAAAATAGAATTGAGGTCTGTAATTTGAGAAGAATGGTGTATGACGACCTCCTTCTTCTTTACTTAATACATAAACTCTAGCTTTAAATTTATGATGTGGAGTAACGCTTGCAGGTTTACATAAAACTTGTCCACGTTCAACTTGATCACGAGAAATACCACGTAATAACACACCAGCATTATCTCCTGCTTCAGCATAATCTAATGATTTTCTGAACATTTCAATTCCTGTAACAACTGTCTTTTGTGTATCTCTTAATCCAACAATTTCAACTTCGTCATTTAATTTTAATTTTCCACGTTCAACACGCCCTGTAACAACTGTTCCACGTCCTGAAATAGTAAATACGTCTTCAATACTCATTAAGAATGGTTTTTCAGTATCTCTTACTGGATCATCAATATATGTGTCAACAGCAGCCATTAAATCTCTAATTGATTGTTCAGCAGTAGCATCACCTTCAAGAGCTTTAAGAGCAGATCCTTTAATTATTGGGCATTCAGAATCAAATCCATATTCTCCTAATAATTCTCTAATTTCCATTTCTACTAGTTCAAGTAATTCTGGATCATCAACTTGATCAACTTTGTTCATATAAACAACAATTTTTGGAACTCCAACTTGTCTTGCAAGTAAGATGTGTTCTCTAGTTTGTGGCATAGGACCATCTGCTGCAGATACAACTAAGATAGCTCCATCCATTTGTGCAGCACCAGTAATCATGTTCTTAACATAGTCAGCATGTCCTGGGCAGTCTACGTGAGCATAATGTCTTTTTTCAGTTTCATACTCAACATGAGCAGTATTAATAGTAATACCTCTTTCTCTTTCTTCTGGAGCACTATCAATAGCACTATAATCCATAAAATTTTTACTAAATAATTTTGAAATAGCTGCAGTTAATGTTGTTTTCCCATGGTCAACGTGTCCAATAGTACCAATATTAACATGTGGCTTACTTCTATCATATTTTTCTCTTGCCATATTAATTTCCTTCCTTTTCCAATCTATTACATTTATATTCTATCTAATTCTTAAATATAATTCAAGTATTTTCAATTAGTTTATTTTTATTTGACTTTAATTGCTGCTATTTTTCTTAATAATTTCTTCAGCAATTGATTTAGGTACTTCTTCATAATGATCTAATGTCATAACAAAGTTACCTCTACCTTGCGTATTACTACGCAAATTTGTAGCATATCCAAACATTTCAGATAATGGCACCATTGCAGTAATTTGTAAAGCATTCCCTCTAGAGGCTTGTCCCATAGGACGACCTCTACGGCTTGTTAAATCCCCCATAACATTTCCCATATATTCATCCGGGATAGTTACATCAACTTTCATTATTGGCTCTAATAAAACAGCTTTACATTTATTTTTAGCTTCTTTTAAAGCCATGCTTGCTGCAATCTTAAACGCCATTTCTGATGAATCGACATCATGATAAGATCCATCAAACAATGTTGCTTTTACATCAACCATAGGATAACCAGCAAGTATTCCACCAGCCATTGCTTCTTGTAATCCTTTATCTGTTACCGGAATATATTCTCTTGGAACAACTCCGCCAACAATTTCATCAACAAATTCGTAACCTTTTTCTGGATTTGGTTCGAATCTTACCCAAACATGTCCATATTGTCCACGACCACCAGATTGTTTTATATACTTTCCTTCACATTCTGCACTTTGTGTGATCGTTTCACGATATGCAACTTGTGGTTTTCCAATATTAGCTTCAACATTAAATTCATCTTTCATTCTTCTTACTAGAACTTCTAGATGTAGTTCTCCCATACCACTAATAACAGTTTGTCCAGTTTCTGGATCAGTTCTATATTTGAAAGTTGGATCTTCTTCAGCTAATTTCTGTAGTGCTTGACCTAATTTATCTTGATCAGCTTTTGATTTCGGCTCGATTGCTTCATCAATAACTGGATCTGGGAATTCCATGCCATTCATGATAACAGGGCTCTTTTCATCGCATAATGTGTCAGCAGTTGTTGTATTTTTTAATCCAAC
This sequence comes from uncultured Muribaculaceae bacterium, assembly GCA_964417835.1. Classification (GTDB taxonomy): domain Bacteria; phylum Bacillota_I; class Bacilli_A; order RF39; family UBA660; genus UMGS1124. The sequence continues at coordinate 19,423 of CAYQJD010000008.1, read as the reverse complement.
AAAAGCAGCAATTTCACCTGTATAAACATCCGAAATTTCTTTTCTTTGATTGGCATGCATTTGTAAAATACGTCCAACTCTTTCTTTAATATTCTTAGTACTATTTAATATATAAGATCCACTGCTTAAATGACCTGAATAAACTCTAAAAAAAGCTAATCTTCCAACAAATGGGTCAGTCATTATTTTGAATGCCATAGCAGTAAATGGTTCAGAGTCACTAGGATGACGCTTTACTAAATTACCATTAAAATCTGTACATTCTATAGCTTCTATATCAGTTGGAGCTGGCATATAATCTATAACTGCATCTAAAGCTAATTTGACTCCAGTATTAGATAGTGCACTTCCACACATTACTGGGAAAAACTCTGCAGCCAATACTCCCTTCCTGATAGCACTTTTTATTTCATCTATAGAAAGTTCTTCTCCATTTAAATATCTTTCCATTAAAACATCATCAAATTCAACAGCCTTTTCAATAAGTTCTGTTCTTTTGGTTGCTACTAAATCTTTTAATTCCTCCGGAATATCTATTTCAGTATAATTTTCATGTTCATCAGTACGATCAAAATGATATGCTTTCATAGTAACTAAATCTATAATACCATTAAATTCATTTTCAGCGCCTATAGGCCATTGAATTGGAGCATAATTAACTCCTAATCTTTTCCCTATGGTATCTAAACTAAATTCAAAGTTTGCCCCTAATTTGTCCATCTTATTAACAAATATCATTCTTGGAACTTTGTATTCGCTTGCTTGTCTCCATACTGTTTCACTTTGGGGTTCAACACCAGCATTTCCATCTAATAAACAGATAGATCCATCTAAAACTCTTAGACTTCTTTGTACTTCAACAGTAAAATCTACGTGTCCTGGAGTATCTATAAGGTTAAGTCTGTATCCTTTCCAATGTGCAGTAGTTGCTGCACTAGTAATAGTAATACCTCTTTCCTTTTCTTGTTCCATCCAGTCCATTTGTGATTCTCCATCATGAGTTTCACCTATTTTATGTGTAATACCTGTATGGAATAAAACACGTTCAGTAAATGTAGTCTTTCCGGCATCTATATGTGCCATTATTCCTATATTTCTTATTTTATCAATAGTAACATCTCTTGCCATATGTTTCTCCTATCATCTATAATGAGCAAAAGCTTTATTTGCTTCAGCCATCTTATGTGTGTCTTCACGTTTTTTAACTGCACCACCAACACCATTAGCAGCATCCATAATTTCACTAGCTAACTTATTAGCCATTCCTCTTCCGCTTCTTTGCTTAGAGTATTGTACTAACCAACGTAATCCAAGAGTTTGTTTTCTCTCTGACTTAACTTCGATAGGTACTTGGTAATTTGAACCACCAACACGACGAGATTTCACTTCTAAAAGTGGCATAATATTTTCCATAGCAGCATTAAATACCTCTACAGGATCTTTTCCTGTTTTTTCTTTGATTATATCAAATGCTTCATAAATAATCTTTTCAGCAGTACCTTTTTTTCCGTCTTTCATAACGGCATTTATCAATTTAGTAACAATTTTAGACTGATAAATGGCATCAGGTAATATTTCACGCTTTTCAGCACGTCTTTTACGCATAATCTTCCTCCTTCAATAATTATTTTTTAGGTTTTTTAGTCCCGTATTTACTTCTACCTTGTTTTCTTTCATTAACTCCTTGAGTATCAAGTGCTCCACGTATAATATGATAACGAACACCAATCAAGTCTTTAACACGTCCACCACGAATTAAAACAACACTATGTTCTTGTAAATTATGTCCTTCACCTGGTATATAAGTATCAACTTCTCTACCATTAGATAGTCTTACACGAGCATATTTTCTAAGCGCAGAGTTAGGTTTCTTTGGAGTCTTTGTTCCAACACGAGTACAAACTCCTCTCATTTGAGGATGATCTGTATTAGTAGTTTTTCTATCCTTGCTATTAAAACCAACATTTAAAACTGGGCTTTTCTTTTTATTAGTCTTTCTTGTTCTATTCGTTTTAACTAATTGATTAATTGTAGGCATATTCTTTCTTCCTTTCTATGAACACACATCCTGGTGTATCAAAATCGTTTTAAATATAAGTTCTTTATAAAGAACCTAAATTAAAATGCGCTAATAATATATCATTTTATAATTTAGGTGTCAATATATAAATAATTTTTTTCTTTTATTTTTTTCAATTTTGCTCTTATTCTTTGTATAGAATTATCAATTTGTTTAGGTGTTTTATTTAATTTGTTTGATATTTCTATATAATTTAATCCATTTAACATTAATTTATAGACTTCATATTCTGAAGAAGATAATATTTTTTTTACTTCAGTATTAATATATTCAATTGTATCTTTAGTTTCGAGATTTCTTAATGGTTCATATTTATCATCACCAATTATATTTTCCAATGGCGTATCATAAGAATTGTTATCTAAAGACATAGCTTCACTTAAAATCTTATTTTTATTACTTTCATATTTTTTTATTATATTTTTGATTTTTCTTTCTACGCATAAAGTTATAAAAGTACTTAGAGATGTATCTTTATCATCTTGATAACTATAAATGGCATTTGAAAATGCTAAATTAGCTTCTTGTCTAATTTCTTCTGTATCAATATTTAAAGCATAAAATACCATCTTATATTTATTTATCAAAACATCAATAATATATTTATATTTTTGGTATATTAAATTTATCGCATTCTCATTATTATCTCTTAAAAAATAAGTTAATTCATTATCTGGATAATTCATTTATTCCCCCATACCATAAATTAGTATTGCAGCAGCGACACTAGCATTTAAACTATTTATGTGTCCTCGCATTGGCAAACTAATTATTGCATCACAATTTTTTCTTACAATCGGACTAATTCCTTTTCCTTCACTACCTATAACTAAACATTTTTTATCGTTATAAGGTATTTTTTTATAATTAACTCCATCTGCTTCGGCACCATAAATAAAAAAGCCCTTAGTTTTTAATTCGTTTATAGCACTTACTAAGTTTGTTACTTTTATAATATTTACATAATTTAGTGCACCAGCACTTGTTTTCATCACACTTTCATTTACTGATACACTTCTATCTTTAGGAATAATAATATTTTTTATGCCTATACTTTCTGCAGTTCTTATTATTGCTCCAAAATTATGAGGATCCTCTAAATGATCTAACATCAAAACAAAGTCATCATCAATAACTGACATGTCTTTATAAACATAATTATCAATTTCAACTATAATTCCTTGATTGTTTTGAGCCATTGAATTCATTGTTTTTAAATCACAAGTTACATATTTTAGTTTATTAGACTTAATATAATTTAGAATATTTTCATCTCTAAAATTTTTACTTATATAAATCTTTTTTATTGAATTTTTATCTAATTCATTAAAAACATTTTTCCCTGAAACTATCATTTAATCACCTACCACGAAACCCATTATCTCATTAATTCTTTTAATATTATTGTCTATTTTTAATTTACCAATTAAACATTCTAACCCAGTTGCCCATTTATAAGTAACTATATCCACATTTTTTTTAGAATGCGAATCCATATTTCGTCCTCTTTTTACTATTTCTATTTCAGCTTCTGTCAAAAAATTACTGGCAAGCATTTTTTCTAAATACACTCTTTGATTTTTGGCAGTTACATACTTCATACTTTCGTTTTGTAAATCATTTACCTTGCCATATTTTTTCTTAATTAAATATTCTCTTATATACAATTCATATACTGCATCACCCAAATAAGCTAAAACAAGATTATTCATTAAATCACCGGTTAAATAATATCATATAAATATTTTTTTAACAAGGTAATTATTGATAACAGCTGTTATTAATAAGTCTTTTTGTTAAAATCTTCTATTATCTTCTTATTTGAAATAAGTCTATCATTATTTTTATCTAATTCAATTGCTTTATTTATATGGTATAGTGACAAATCATATAGTTTTAAATTATAATAGTTAATACTTAACAAATCATCTATTGTTGAATCCCAACAAAATACCTCATTAATATAAACTTTCTCTTTATTTTTTATAGTAAGTGCCTTTAATAAATAAGTGATAGATTCAAGCCAGCGTTTTTGTTTATTATAAAGCATTCCTAATTCAACATATGCTTCTCTAATTATAGGAGCTTCTTTTATAGCTTTTCTATACCAATTTTCTGCTTCCAACTCATTATTTAAATTTAAATAACTTCTTGCTATATATCTCATAGATGCAGCTCTTTCTAAATCCCAGGTAGAACTTTTAAGACTTAAATGTTTTTTTAAAGTCTCTATACATTCTTTCCATTTTTTATAATACATATATTCTCTTCCTAAATAATGCATATTTCTATCATCATTTGGATCTTCTTTAACAGAAAGTTCTAATAAATTTAAATAACTTTTACGAGATTTTTTTATATCGGGAAAATGATTTAACACTATTTCTTCTATTGTAATTGACTTTTCTTTTTTAATTGATGTTAAAACCTCATGTACAGGATGAGTCCACTTATACCCATAACGAGGATGAATATTATTTAACATAAATGTCACATCAGGAACATTATATTCATTTATATGCCAATTGTATGTATAATTAACTCTTGACCCCAACTCATATTTTTCTTCTAGTTTTGCTCTCCAACCAGGTTCAAAAACTTCATCTAAATCTGTACAAACACAAATATCTGTATCTATTGGAAGCATTTTTAATGATTCATTCCTAGCAACATCAAATCTCCATGGGGATATTTTCTTTTCAATAACGTTAACTTTATTTTCTTTCAATAATTTTACTGTATCATCTGTGGATCCAGTATCTAGAACATAAATTTCATCTGCTTCTTTCATACTTTCAACCCAACGATTAACAAAATTTTCTTCATTTTTAGATATTGCATAAATACATATTTTAAATTTTTTCATATTTTCTCCTTAATAATTTATAGTTTTCTCTATAATATATGCTTAATTTATTCTTTAATCCTTTTAAATTACCTATATTTTTTTATTTATAAAAAAAATTAAGCACAATGCTCAATTTTTATTTGGATTTAAGCTCTAGGCCCTGTTGGACCTTGTGGTATAGTTAAATTCAATTGATATCCATCACATGTTTCAACCAAGGTTGCTGCAGCTTGACTTCCAGGCACTCCTGTTGTTATTGTACCAATAGACATTTGCGTTTTACAACAACATCCTGCAGGACCTGTTGGGCCTTGTATTCCTTGTGGCCCTGTCGGACCTGTTGGACCGGTTGGACCTATATTACCATCAAAACCTTTTGGAATTACAAAATCAAATATATGGTTTGGTGAGTCTCCGCTATCAGTTACAGCTGCTTCAGTACCCGCTTCACCAGTTGTAGTTGTTCCTACCGCAAGAGTATCAGCTATTCCGTTTGAACCTGTTGGGCCTGTCGGACCTGTTGGACC
>CAYQJD010000008.1:1268-13868 GCA_964417835.1 uncultured Muribaculaceae bacterium | reverse complement strand
CAAGAGTATCAGCTATTCCGTTTGAACCTGTTGGGCCTGTCGGACCTGTTGGACCGGTTGGACCTTGTATTCCTTGTAAACCAGTTGGCCCAGTCGGGCCAGTTAATCCAGTTGGGCCTGTCGGACCAGTAACACCTTGTATACCTTGAATTCCCTGAATTCCTTGTATTCCTTGTGGGCCTGTTGGACCGGTTGGACCTTGTATCCCTGGTGTTCCTTGTAATCCTTGTATTCCCTGTGGACCTGTTGCACCTACAGGGCCTGTTGGTCCAATTACTCCTGGCATTCCTGAAGCTCCAGTTGGGCCTGTCGGACCGGTTGGACCTGTTGCTCCCATTGCTCCCGTTGGACCGGTTGGGCCTGTTGCTCCAGTTGGCCCGGTTGGACCTGGGCAAGGTGCAAAAGGATTACATTTATAATTATTTACATAATCATTCATATAATTTTTACCTCCATAATATAATATGTTTGCAACCAAAAAAAAGACTGGGAGAAAATAAAAAAACATCAAAATTGATGTTTTATATTTTTATAACAATGTGTAGCTGCTATTGCTCCTTCGCTTACTGCAGTCACAATTTGATAAAGATCTTTTTTTATTATGTCACCACAAGCATATATTCCCTTAACACTTGTTTCCATATTTTTATCTACGATAATATAATTTTGATCCATTTTTATATTTAAAGATTTTAATAACCCTATACTAGGTTCATATCCAATATGAATAAAGATTCCATTTAAAAATATTTCTTCTTTAAAAGTTTTTATACCAGCTATTTTTGCATCTTTAATCAATATTTCTTTAATAGACGTATCAAATTTTATTATTATGTTATTTTTTTCATTAACTTTATCTACCAAAATTTTACTTCCTTTAAAGTTACTATTACGCACTATTAAAAATACACTCTTACAAATTCCTGACAAATAAATTGCACTTTCTAATGCACTATTGCCACCACCCACCACAGCTACAGTTTTATTTTTATACAAATTTCCATCACAAATTGAACAATAACTTATTCCATTTCCAATAAATTTTTCTTCATCTTTTAGATTTAGTTTTTTTGGTTTTCTTCCAGAACAGATAATTATTTTCTTTGCTTTATATTCATCCTTTTTTGTAAATATTGTCTTAATATCACCATCTTTTATATCTATAACTTCTTCATTAAAAAGTGGAATATTTAAACTATTAAAATGTTCAAAGAATTTAAAAGCTAAATCCTGTCCACTTATCTTTTTAAATCCAGGATAATTTTCTACAACACTTGATTCGTTTATCATACCTCCTGGGGAAGCAAGGTTTATTACGGCTATATTCATGCCACTTCTTTTTGCATAAATAGCAGCTGATATCCCTGCAGGCCCTAATCCTATTATAATCACATCATATACCATAAATTACCTAAAAGTTAAAGTTATCTTTATTATTTTTATCATTATATAGATCTTCGAACTTTCCTTTCTTACTATTTATTATAAGCATAATAACACCAATTATAATCATAAATAAAGAAACAATCATAGCCATTTTTAAACCACAAAGTTCCAGTGAATCGGTTCTATATCTTTCAATAAAAAATCTTATTATTCCATAAATTATCAAATATAACGCAGTCGGAGTACCAACCTTTATATATTTGTTTCTTCTCATAAAACATATAATCATAAAACCTAAAAAACAAAATATTGATTCGAATAAAAATGTTGGTATATAGTAAACTCCATTTATTTTCATACCTTCTATTATAAAAGATGGTATATGCAAAGATTGCAAATACTCAAGAGTTGTTGCAAGTCCATGAGCTTCCTGATTAAAAAAATTACCCCATCTACCTATCGCTTGGCCTATAATTAAACCTACTACAATATAATCTAAATATCTTATTACTCTCAAATTATATTTTTTTGTATAAACAATAATTGTTAATAATCCAGCAATAATCCCTCCATGTATTGCTAAACCACCATTCCATATTTTCCAAATTTCACTTATATTTGAACTGAAGTAACTCCAATCAAACATCACATAATATATTCTAGCGCCTAATATTCCAAATATAATTGTCCAAAAAATCATGTTGAACATAAAATCTTTAGGGACATCAAATTTTTTACTTTCCTTGTATATTACATAGTAAGCGACTAAAAAAGCAAATAAAAGTATTATAGAATACCATCTGATTTCAAAATTTCCTATGGAAAAAATTACAGGATTCATTTATATTCTCCTTATTTCTTTGCCGACTAAAATATCAATTAAAATTGTCATAATAGAAATAAATATAGAAATAAAAAATGCAGAAATCCAACCAGTTAAAATAAAATGTTTACCTAAAATCAAGCTTATTAATTTTAATATAAATACATTTACCAATGGATATGAAATTCCTAATGTATAAATATTTAAAGGTAACATTATAATATTTAAAATCGGTTTTATAGTTCTATTTAGTATCATTAATATAAATGCAGTTAAAAAAGTAAAAAAAACATTTTCAACGTAAATATTTTTAAATATTTTAGTTGCCAGTATTATAACCAACATATTAACTATTAAAACACTAATCAAATCTAAAAATTGATTCTTTTTATTTGTATTATTTAATTTATACTCAAGCAATTATATCACTTCCTACTTTAAATTATATAATCTTAATTATCATTTATCAACTAATATTTTTTTCAAAAATTCACCAGTATAAGATACTTCACATTTTGCAATAGTTTCTGGTGTACCTTCACATAATAGTTTGCCTCCACCAGAACCGCCATCAGGTCCTAAATCTATTATATAATCTGCAACTTTAATAACATCCAAATTATGCTCTATTATCAAAACAGTATCACCGTTATCCACTATTCTTTGTAAAATTACCAACAATTTCTTTATATCATGCATGTGCAAACCCGTTGTTGGTTCATCTAAAATAAATATACTTTTTCCAGTAGGCTTTTTTTGTAATTCTTTTGCAAGCTTTACTCTACCAGCTTCACCGCCACTTAAAGTTGGAGCGCTTTGACCCAACTTAATATAAGAAAGTCCCACATCTTTTAAAGTGACTAATTTATCTCTTACCTTTGGAACATTTTCAAAAAACGGTATGGCTTCACTAACTCTCATATCTAATATTTCAGCAATATTTTTACCCTTAAATTTAACTTCGAGAGTTTCACTATTATACCTTTTCCCTTTGCATAAATCACATGGCACGTATACATCTGGTAAAAAATGCATTTCTATTTTTTTTACACCATCACCATTACACGCTTCACATCTTCCACCTTTAACGTTAAATGAGAATCTACTCTTATTGTATCCTCTAATTTTACTTTCTTTCATTTCAGTAAAAACGTCTCTAATATCATCAAATACTCCAACATATGTAGCAGGATTACTTCTAGGCGTTCTCCCTATTGGATCTTGAGAAATATCTATAACTTTATCTATATTTTCTAATCCTTCTATTTTTTTAACTTTACCTGGAATATCTTTACTATTATAAAGTTCTTTTCGTAATGTTTTATATAAAATTTCATTTACTAGTGTACTTTTACCACTTCCACTAACTCCAGTTACAACGGTTAATGTATTTAAAGGTATTTTTACATTTATATTCTTCAAATTATTTTCTTTAGCGCCAACTATGTTTAAAAACTTTCCATTACCTTTACGTCTTTTTTTAGGAATTTCTATCTTTTCTATACCTGCTAAATATCGTCCAGTCAAACTATTTTTATTTTTAGCAACTTCAGAAGGAGTCCCAGCAGCTACTAAATAACCGCCTTTTTCTCCAGCCTCAGGCCCAATATCTATTAAATAATCGGCAGCTCTCATGGTATCCTCATCATGTTCAACAACTATTAAAGTATTTCCTAAATCTCTCATTTCCTTTAAAGAATTTATAAGTCTTTCATTATCTTTTTGATGCAATCCAATACTTGGTTCATCTAAAACATACAATACTCCACTTAGTTTACTACCTATCTGAGTTGCTAATCTAATTCTCTGGCTTTCTCCACCACTTAATGTACCAGCACTTCTATTAAGAGTTAAATAAGATAAACCCACATTATTTAAAAAATTTAATCTTGATTTGATCTCTTTAATTATTAATTCACTTATTTTTTCTTCTTCTTTATTTAACTTTAATTTTTCAAAAAAATTTATTAATTCCAATATACTCATTGTTGTTAATTCATATATATTTTTCTTGTTTATTAAAACATTTAGAACATCACTTTTTAATCTTGAACCATGGCATTTGGGACATGTAGTTTCTACCATGTAACTTTCTATCCATTCTCTTATCCATGAACTATTAGTTTCTAAATATCTTCTTTCAAAATTATTTATAAACCCTTCATAAATATCTTTTGTATATCTTTTATTTCCATTTTTACTTATATATTCAAAATCAATTGGCTCTTTAGAACCATATAAAATTATATCTAATTCTTGTTTAGTTAAATCTTTAACTGGCTTAGTTAAATCAATATTATAATGTTGAGCAACAGTTGTAATATTTGTCATATAAATATTTTGATCTAAAGAAAGAGGTTTTATAGCACCATCTAATATACTTAAATTTTTATCTGGTATTAATAAATCCAAACTAATATTTTGTTTGACTCCTAATCCTTTACAAGTAGGACAAGCACCATATGGTGCGTTAAAGGAAAATAATCTAGGTTCTAATTCTGGCAAAGAAAAATCACATTCTGGGCAGGCATAATGTTCGCTCATTATTATTTCTTTATCACCAATAATATTAATAACTACTTTACCATTACTTAATTTAGTTGCTGTTTCAATAGAATCAAATATTCTACTACGTTCGTCTTTATGAACAACTATTCTATCTACAACAGCTAAAATATTATCTTTTTTATTTTTTTCTAATTTTATTTCTTCACTAAGATCCCTATTTTCTCCATTAATTCTAACTCTTGTAAAGCCACTTTTTCTCAAATCATTTAATACTTTTTCATGTCTGCCTTTTTCTCCATATATAACTGGAGATAAAATTTCTAATTTGGTCCCCTCTTCAAATGATAAAACTTTATTAGTCATTTCTTCGATGCTTTGACTTTTTATGGGCATTTTATGCTTTGGACAATATGGAATACCAATTCTTGCAAAAAGTAAACGAAAGTAATCATATATTTCAGTAACTGTTGCAACTGTACTACGAGGATTTTTATTAGTTGTTTTTTGGTCAATTGAGATACTTGGACTCAAACCTTCAATAGAGTCTACATCTGGTTTATCTGTACCGCCTAAAAATTGTCTAGCATAACTTGATAAACTCTCAACATATCTTCTTTGACCTTCAGCATAAATTGTATCAAAAGCAAGACTACTTTTACCACTTCCACTAACTCCGGTTACTACTACTAATTTGTTCTTAGGTATTTCAACATCAATATTTTTTAAATTATTTTCTCGAGCACCTTTTATAATTATTTTATCCATAAACTCCTCCATTCGCTATATTATTTTAACATAAAAATAAAGTTTCAAAATTTAACATATTCAATATTATATTATAAATTTTATTCATTTAACATTTTCTCTGTACTTATTTAAAATACTAAATATGTCAGTTGAACTTTGAGCTTTACATATTTGATTTTTTATTGAAGCACTTCCTTTTTCTCCTTTTAAATACCATAAAGCATGACTCCTAATTTCGAGTAATGCTTGTTTTTCACTTTTATCTTCAACCAACATCTTAAAATGTCGTTCTAATATTTCTATTTTTTCTTTTAATGTTATAAAATCATTATATTTATTAGTATCTAAATATGTTATGCAATTTTTTATTAACCATGGATTCCCCAAAACTCCTCTTCCTATCATTACAGCATCACATCCAGTTTCATTTAACATTTTCTTTGCGAGCTCGGGTGTAGTAACATCTCCATTTCCGATTACTGGTATTGATACAGATTCTTTTACTTGTCTAATTATATCCCAATTTGCCTTACCAGAATAACCTTGTTTACGAGTTCTAGGATGCACAGTTATTGCAGATGCCCCGCTTGCTTCTATAATCTTTGCTACTTCTACAGCATTTATGCTGTCTTCGTCCCACCCACTTCGAATTTTAACTGTAACTGGGATAGACACTGATTTTACAACAGCTCGAACAATTTCACCTATTTTTTCGGGATTTTTAAGAAGTGCACTACCAGCTTGGCTACGTACTGCAATCTTAGGCACTGGACAGCCCATATTTATATCAATAATATCAGGGTGCATTAATTTTTCTACTTTTTTGGCTGCTTCTACAAATGAATTTTTATCACTTCCAAATATTTGTTGTGCAATCGGGCGTTCAATATCTTCCATTTTTAATAAATCTAAAGTTTTTTCATTGCCATAACATATTGCTTTATCACTTACCATTTCACAATAAATTAACCCAGCTCCCATTTCTTTAATTATTTTCCTGAAACTAGAATTACTGATTCCAGCCATAGGCGCCAAAACAATTTTATTTTCTATTTTTATATTACCAATACTCCACATAAAATTCCTCAAATTTAAAGATAGTTTAACATATAAAAAAAGAATTATCAAACTTTATAAATACTCTTTTAATAATTCTATCTCTTCTTGCTGAAACTCTTTAAAGCTAGTAGATAATGCTAAGATATTTTTATCTGCTGTTTTTTCAAACAGTTTTATTTTTTTACTAATATTTAAAACACCCATTGTAAATCCTTGTATTAACATATCTGCAATTCTTGCATCACTATTATCTTTCATAATTTCAAAGTTAATACCAAAATATGCTCCAAATTTGCTAATTAATGGTTTAGGTTCAATAGTATAATTAAAATCTTTAACATATTTTTTCACATTTTTCAATTGTTCTTCATACCCTTTTATAACTTCTTCAATTGTTTTTTTTATTTTATTATCTTTTTTATTAATTTTTTTTATTAATAATGTCAAATTATTTAATGCCATATCTATATCTTGATATAAATATGTTATTAGTTCCTTATTTTCGTCCATAAAAAATCCTCCATTAATAGTATTTTTTAAATTCACTAAATTATACTATAAATAGAGTATTAATTAATCGTTATTTTTAACTAATTCTTTAAATCTATTACCCTTTTCTTCAAAATTTTTAAAAGAATTATAACTTGGCGCCGCAGGTGATAAAACACAAATATTTTTAGTAACTTCTTTGGCTTTTTTTACTGCTTCATCTAAAGTTTCAACTAAATAAATATTTTTATTTTTATTGGCAATTTTTTTTGCTATACTATGCCCCGTTTCTGGCATACATATAAAATTTCTTATATTACAATTGTTAAAAAAATTTATCAGAGGACTATAATCTATTCCTCTATCCATACCACCAAAAATTATTGTATCTACATTTTTCAAAGTATTAATACAATTAATTGTTGCTTCTGGTATAGTTGCAATAGTGTCATTATAATATTTTACTCCATTATATTCTCCTATAAATTCCATTCTATTTTGCAATGGTTTAAAATTATTTATAGTTTCTATTGTTTTATTTATATCCAACTTTAGAAGCAACGATACTCTTAAAGCGAATAAAATATTAATTAAATTATGTTCCCCTATTAACAATCTTTTGTTATCTGTATTATAAATTTTCTTATTATTATATAATATATAATTTCCATCAAAATTAAATTCGTTATTTATATCTATTAAAATAGATTCTAATTCGGTATTGTTAATATAATAATTTAACGTTTTATTTTGAGATATATATAATAAATAATCGTCATTATTTTGATATTTACATATATTTATTTTAGATAAAAAATATTTTTCTTTAGTCTTAAAATAATCCAAGTGTTCTTCAAATAAATTGAGAATAATGCTTATATGAGGAGAAAATTTAACTGTTTCTAACTGCAAACAAGACATCTCAATTACTAATATACTTTTCTCATCAAATTTATCAACATAGTCAAATATAGGCACACCTATATTTCCTAGCAAATAACAGTTGTTATTTTGAAACTTTATTATTTCGTAAATCAAACTAGAAGTAGTACTTTTACCTTTTGTACCTGTTATTCCTATTATCTGGCTTTTAAATAATTCTAATGTTAATTCCATTTGAGAAGTTATTTTTTTATCTAATTTTTCTAAAATATTTTCTGGAATTTTTACTCCAGGAGATTTAAAGATAATATCATAACTATTAATATTATCTAAATAATTATCACCCGCTACTAAAGAAGTTAATCTATCTTTATTTAAAGATTGGTCATTATATATTTTAGTATTTTTATCTACAATAGTAATTAATTGCATAGGTAAATATTTTCTTATAAAATTATAAGTTGATTGTCCTTCTTTACCAAAACCAAGAATAGCAATACTCTTACCTTCTATTTTATCTATAATTTTTTTAAACATATTTATTTAGCTCCTCTTTTAATAAAATTTCAAATGATTCTTCTAAATTATTTTCTTTATTATAGCTGTGTTCAAGATCAAGACACATATTCTCTAATTCATAATTATCTTTATAAAATTTCAATAAATAAGGTAAATTGTCTATTTGATTTATAACTTTTGATAAAGCATATCTTACTTCTTGATAAGTGCCTACACAATCGAATGGTTTATTTTTTCCAAATCCTATAAGGTCTATAAAAGTATTTAACAATTCTTTTTTTTCAAATAAATCTTCACCAAATATGTTTATTAATTTGTCTTTATATAGAAATGGACTTAGCATTATATATACAAATAAACATTTTGAACAATTACAACACCATTCCCAAGGAATTGTTTTACTTCCAACATTACAACTTCTAAAAACTTTATGATATTTTTTATAATTAGAAAACATTAATCCTATTTGATATTCATTAAGAGGTCTTAATAAACTAAAATATTTGACATCTATCTTAAAATATTTATTTATATAATTATTAAAATCGTTTTCAAATTCATAAGATTTTGAATACTGATGATTTATTTTGGTATTAATAACATTAGCTTCATTTGAACTTGATTCATTAGATAAAATAATATATTTTTTGTTATTTATATATGCTAAAAGAAAAGATGTAAAAGCTACCAAAGCGCTAAAAGGAGTATGTCCGTTTATAAATCCTTTTTTATTTAACTCTAGCAAATTTTTATCAATAGTTCTTTCTACAGTAAAAATTTTTTCTTGTGGATAACCAGCAACTTTTGCACATGATAAAGTTACATCCTTTGGATTAATTATAAAAATATTATTGTTCTCAAAACTATTCTTTAATATTTCCAAAGTTACATTCGAATCTTTTCCGCCACCAACTGGAATTAAGTTGCCTGTACCTTTAAAATCTGGAATTTCTATCTTCTTTTTTTCTGCAAGGCATTTAATATTCATAAAATTTTCATAATCAATAGTAATATTGTTTCTATAAAATAATTCTCCTAATCCATTATAATATAATTTTTTAAACCAATTAATTTGTTCTTGAGTTATGTATCCAGCTTTAATTATTACATTTTTACTACACGTTGCTTTCCAATAACTAATAAGTTCAATTAAACCTATATGAAAAATTATATGTTCTGTAAATTCATTAATTTCAAATTTATTTAATTTTAATGTAGGATAAAAACGTGTTAAGTTAGGGACATTAAAATCATATATTATTTTTAAGTAATCCGTTTCTTCAATAATATTAAAACCTTCATATATAAAAGTATCATATTCATTGCTTAATTTATTATATATTTCCAAGTTAATGCCTCCTTTATTTAATTATACAATATTTATAAAATGTTATTAATGTTTTTTTCTAAATGTTAACACTTTATTTATTTCAGCATTAAAACTATACTCATTTTTTTCATTGTCATCTAAATAATCATATCTAAATAATTTTTGTATTAATTTTGTAATTTTATTAACAAATCTTTTTTTTACTTTACCATCTTCATCTAAATATTTTTTTAATTCTTCATCAATTTCGTTATTTCTATCAGATAAAAAATCTATTAAATTTGTTTCGTTAATAGTATTTAAATATGTATTATATAAATCAAATTTTATTATTATTTGTTTAACTATATAAAGATAATCATAAACATATATCTCTATATTTTTATTAGTATATTCATCTACAAACTTAAAAATAATCTCAAATCTATCTTTATTAAGATTTAATATATATTTATCCCAATTTTTTAATACTTGTTCTAACTCTTTTATAATGTCTGTAAGCAAATATAAATTAAGACTTATATAATCTGCTAAAAATGGTGAGTAGCTATTTACAATATTTATTATAAAAGTGTTTTTATATTTTAAATCTGGTTTAGTTTTAGTTTTAAAATGTATAAATTTTTCAAAATTCATTTTATTTTGAAATTCAGAAGTTTCAATACAAAAAATTTCGTTCAAAAATCTTTTGGCAAAATAGTCGCTTATTATTTTAGAATTATCAAAACCAAATTCTATGCAAAAGAATCCTAAGCCGTCTTGTTCAGTTATTTTGGGTTCTTCTTTAATAATATGCTTTATTAAGTAATAATGACTTTCTAATAATTGTTTAAAATATATAATTTTTTTTAAATCATTTCCATCTATATCATATAAATTGAAATTTAATTTAGATAATATATTATCGATTATTACTAGTAATTCTAAAGTTTTTATATCTATATTTTTAGAGGTATTATTATAAAAATAGTTAAAAACTTCATATATGAAAGAAATATCATCTTTAAATTTTGTTATCAAATATTTTACAAAGTCATAATTATTTTTTAAATTATCCGAACATAAATAATAAATCTTTTTATCATTAGAACGATCAATAACTTGTTTCATAAATATATAATCATTTTCTAAATCTTCAATATTAAAAAATGGTATATCTTCTCCATTTATATATGCATCAATCAATGAATTACAATATTGCATTCGCATAAGTTAACTCCCCCTTTGAAGATATATATTATAATATACTCTTAAGATATGCAACATATTTTATACATTTTAATAATTTTCTATTAATCTTTTTTATATAACCAGCAATCTGAATCATGAGCATAAATAATTCCTATTGCTTGTAAATATGAATAAATAATTGTAGTGCCGACAAATTTCATACCTCTTTTTTTTAAATCTTTTGAAATAGTATCTGATAAATTAGAATGAGTTTTATTTAATTCATAATATATTTTATTACCAGTAAATCTTTTTAAATAATTAAAAAATGAGCTATATTCTTTTTGAATTTCTTTAAATATTTTAGAATTATTAATACTTGCTTCTATTTTCAATCTGTTTCTAATAATATTCTTATTATTTAATAATTCGTTTATTTTAACATCATCATACAAACAAATTTTTTCTATATTAAAATTATCATATGCTTTTTTAAATGCTTCTCTCTTATTTAATATACATTCCCAAGATAAACCTGCTTGAAAAGATTCAAGTATTAACATTTCAAACAAATACTCTTCACTAAAATTTGGAACTCCCCACTCTTTATCATGATATTCTATATAAAGTGGATTTTTCAAATTACACCATTTACATCTTTTCTTAATTAATATTTCTTTATTTGATAATTTATATTGCTTTAAATTAATTCCTTCATGCTCTAACAAATATTTTTTCTTTTCTAATCCACCCGAATAACCAGTCAAGTAACCAGAAGTACCAACAACCCTATGACAAGGAATAATTATTGATATAGGATTATTGCCAACAGCGCCTCCAACAGCTTGAGCAGACATTCGCTTTATGCCGTTTTCGAAAGCCATTTTCTTAGCTATATCCTTATAGGTAATAACGCTCCCATATGGAATTCCTGTTAATATTTTCCATACTTTTCGCCTAAAGTCACTTCCTCTTAATTCTAACTTTAATTCATTTATACTTGGTTTTTCGTTATTAAAATATCTATCTAACCATTTTTTTACTTTCTTTAATATCGCATTATTTTCACTCACTTGTATTTTTTCCTTATAAGTTGATAAATTGTTTTTTTGATTTTCCATCCATAAGCCTATTAATTTATTATATTTTGCAGCAAGCAAAATATCTCCTAATGGTGACTTATAATGAGCTATAAATATCATTTGAAAATACTCCTTCGAACTTTTATTTCATTATTTTCTGTTTTTAGCCAACCTTTTTAATAAAGATAATTTTTTTAATTCTTCTTTTTCTTCTTTTGGTGACAATATATTTTCAATAGGTTTATTTAAACTTTGTCCTAATAAGCTTGAATTTTTAAAAAATTCTAAAAATTCTTGATAATAGTACTCATAATTTGATCCACTTGTTCTTATTCTTACAGAATTATTATAATACTTTTTAGAGTCTTTACATTTAGATATTAATACTTTAATAATTCTTCCATAACTATATTCAAGACTTAAAATATTATCTTTACCACTATCAGAATGACAAGTTATTATCTTATTTTCTAAGTCAACAAAATCTTCTGGCAAAAGAGAACATTTTTTCTCATTATCTTTATTTAACATATATCTTCCAACAATAGATTTAATGTTCTATATCCTGCTAATCTTAAGATAAACTCAATTTTTGTAACCTCAAA
>CAYQJD010000008.1:0-1168 GCA_964417835.1 uncultured Muribaculaceae bacterium | reverse complement strand
TTAATGTTCTATATCCTGCTAATCTTAAGATAAACTCAATTTTTGTAACCTCAAAAGTGCAATTTATCTCTCATTATAATTATAACATACTTAAAATTTATCTGACACGATTTTTTAATTTTTCAAAAACTCACAAGCCTTTATTTTAGAGCAAAAAAATGAGTAGAACTTTTAATCGTTCTACTCTTCGGGGCAAACTTAAATCACGTACTCCGTTATTTTTTATATTAACAAAGACTTTATTTTCAAAGGGTTTTAGTTTGTAAAATTTTAATTAAGTTTATTACTTTAAAATAAAAATCTCGTGTTTTGGTGGTTCGTTTGGTGGTTGAAATTTTATTATTTATAATACTTAATATTAAATGTTGTTCCCTTATCACTTGATTCAACGCTTATTGTTCCATTTTCTTTTTCTATTATTGATTTAGCGAGTGATAAGCCTATTCCAACACTATCATTAGTAGCATTTTTACCCTTATAAAACCTTTCAAAAATATGGGGTAAATTTTTTTTGGCAATACCATTACCATTATCTTTAATTAGTATTTTTGAATATACTTTATTATCAGTAGTTTCAATTAGAATATAATCATATTCATTAGAGTGTTCAATACAATTTTTAATAATATTCGTAATAGCCTCTACTTGCCATTTTAAATCACATTTAATTTTTGCTTTTTCATCTAATTTTGCTACAATTTTAATGTTTTTTAAGTCACATAACATCGATAAATTTTTAATCGATTCATCAATTATCTCTTTTAGATATGTATCCTTTTTAATAAAATCAACAGTACTAGTATCTAATTTTGACAATTTTAGTATTGATTGCACCAAAAATGTAATATTAATAATTTCCCTTTTTATACCTCTAATAAAATCTTCTCTTGTATCTTCGTTCATATTTGGATTATCAATTAAATTATCTAAAATAATTAAAATTGATGTTAATGGCGTTTTTAATTGGTGGGAAATATTAGACAAAGTTTCTTTTAACTCTAATTTTTCTTTTCTGGAATTCTCGGCATCTTCTTTTAACATAACTGTTATTTTGTATATTTCATTTTTAAGAATTGAGAGTTCGTCTTCAGATATGTCATCAATAGCAAGCATATAATTTTTTTTATTAATTTCTTCAATATATTTTGTTATAGAATTTATTTCTTTA